>JADJGF010000001.1:0-300000 GCA_016708125.1 Ignavibacteriota bacterium
GGTTTCTATTATAGTAGGTGTTTCAAAAATCTTAAAATATACTTTCAGATTTTTAATGTCATATACTATACTCCACTTAGTGCTGTAACCTTGTGCAACAGATTTTAGAATATCAAATGAATAAGCAATATCATCACTAACTTTATTACTTGAATAATTCTCAATCATCTTGGAAGCTGTGCAAAAGTTATATAATGACCTATCATAAGTGGTGTTTGCTTTTGTGACAAAAGATGTTATCGATTCCTCATAAGTGCTATTAGCCAACGCTGCCAAGGAAAGCTGCTCTCCAGCTTTTACTACCATTGTGCCGTTCAAAAATTCTATTACTGCAACGTTTCCTAGTCTATCGCAAATGAGAAAATGAAATAACGATATTTTATCAACAATTCTTAAAAACTTATCACTATTAATTACATCTTCAATTGTAGCGCAATTATCGAGTTGATATTGTATCCATTGACAAGCTTGTATTGATTGACGATTATCCTTTGCTGGATACTTTGTTTTTGGTAATGACATATGTTCGACAACCAAACCGACTTCATTCATTCCTCCATATGGAAGGTCTCTCCCTACTTGATTAAATGTTATACTTCCATATTTTGAAATCCACTTAATTGGATTTTCAACTGAATCAACCAAAGCTACTTTTTCAATATTTCTTTGATTAGTAATTAATAGTCCAGTGCCGATATGCCAATCAAGGTTTCTGCCAAATAGAAGACTTCTATCATTTTTTAAAACGAATGTCGTACAAGGATAAACCCAAGAATAATTGAACAGAAGTAGAATACATATAAGAATTAAAAGTAAATTATTTTTCTTTTTCAATTTTAAACTCCGATTTTATTAAGCATATAACGGCGGCGCAAATAACCCGTCCGCCAAAAACTACAATTTTATTTAATAACGAATGATTTATTTAAAGAGCAGTTTTTATTTTTCATCAGCAAAAACTGCGACTCACTTTTCTGAATTGTTCTACACTTTTACAAAAAAACTAAAATTAACTTTCCAACTTTCTGTTTACAAACCAAACCAGTATTGAGCGAAGCGGTCGGGTTGATTTGTTTGTTATATAGCATTTATTTTATTTGTTTTGGTAAATACTATTTTGCCAACCATCACCACCACAATTTTCACATTTTTCTTCATGTTTTAAATATAAAGAAGTTGTATAGTTATGATTTTTCCCAGTTCCATCACAAGAATAACAAGTACTTTCTATATTTTCAATTAACCAATCTATATCAATTTTTGTTAAAGTATACTTTTCCATAATTAATACTTTTTCATGATCCAAACCAGAAGTCATACTATTTGTTTTTACAATAACAATTGCTCTTGAATCACTCTGAATTTCAACATTATCAATTGAATTGTTTTCTGAAAATATTTTCATATTCTTTTTTAAACGATCATTTTCAATGTTTTTTAAAGTATCTGAAGCTTCTTTTATAAAAGTGGAATATAATTTTAAACGATTTTCTAACAAAAATT
The DNA here is from genome assembly GCA_016708125.1 of Ignavibacteriota bacterium. Taxonomy (NCBI): domain Bacteria; kingdom Pseudomonadati; phylum Ignavibacteriota; species Ignavibacteriota bacterium. The sequence continues at coordinate 1,504 of JADJGF010000001.1, forward strand.
TTTGCAGAATATTAATTGAACTTGTATCAATCCATGTAGAATATTTTAAATAAGATTTAACAGTTTTATCTGGAGTCGAAGTATCAATTTCTGGATAATTGACAGAATTAATTTCTGAGTTTTCACTCTTGCATGAAAATATTATAATCATAAAAACGATTAGAATTATATTCTTCATATATAATCTCCAAATATGCTATATAACGGCGCACGCTGCTAAGCAGATTGGCTGCTTAATTCTGCTTGAGCAGTTGGTTATCCATAGCCTCTGGCGATGGATAGTTTACAACTGCTGTAAGGTTAGCTAAAGTATCAAAAATTTGAATGCGTAAAGACGTTAATTATTCAGCATCATATAAATTTTACAAAATATATTATTTAAGTGGAAACAAAATAGTGGATATTAAAAAACTTTCAACAAATAAATTTAGGCAAAAAGCATTAAAATTTTTTAGCAGCGTGCGCCGTTATCCACAGGCTCAGACACGGTCAGTTATTTGCCTAATCGTTATCTAAAAACCATAGGAGCAAAGCGATGTTAAATTCAATAGTCAAAAACGTTCCAATCATTTTTTATACGTCGGCTATTGACGTGTGGTTCATACTTATAATTTTGATTTTCAATTATTATCTCATTTTTACATTGGGGACAATAATAAATATGATTAGGGATGTTTCCTTTTTTTTGAATTTGCAAAATAGATTCCTTCGCCTCATTGTTGAAACAATTCGTACAAAGCCAATGAGTAGTTTGGGGAGATTGCACACTTTCCTCAAGGATATAGACAAAAGAACCGAAAGCTATATTATACAATACATATTTCTCCTTTGTGCGATTCCAATTTTTCATCTTCATAATCTTTTGTTCAAGTTTTGTTTTACTTTGAACAATATTGTCATAAGAAGATTGGAAGTCAGACATCTTAGATTGGAGAGTGAGAATGATATTATTTAATTCAACTTTAGCAGAAGAAACTTCGGCATCTGTTTTCAATGCAGAAATATTTTTTATAATGGATAAAGCTCCATTTATGGAGGTAATAAATAAGGTTAAATCCATAATCAAATTCCTATATGATTTTTATATAACATCGCTTTGCTTGCCAATGCGTAACGATAACGGCAGAGGCTGTGGATAACGGCGTGGCAAATAACTTGCCGCCCAATACTAAAATTTTATTTAATAACGAATGATAAATTTACCAAAAGCAGTTTTTAATTTTAATCAGTAAAAACTGCGACTCACTTTTCTGAACATTGTTCCACTTTAACAAAAAACTAAAATAAAACTTCCAAACTTATTTTTTACAATTTCCTCCAAACCAGAACGGCGGTCAAGTTGATTTGTTTGTTATGTGTTAATTACTTTTAATTTGATTAACTAAGTTTTCTTTGTCCAATAATTTATGACCTTCAAACACAGTCAAAATATCAATCGAATTTTTCTTAATTAAATAAACTATTCTATAATTTTTATGTAATATTTCTCTTATTTGACTTATAGATAATTCTGGGACTATTCTTCCTTTTTCTGGAAATTCTATTAAGTCTTCAACAAGTGAAATTAGTTTGTCAGTTAATTTAATTGCAGCATTAGGATTATCTTGAGAAATGAAATCTTCAATTTCTTGAAGATTAAGAAGTGATTCTTTTGTCCAATTAATTTTCATTTTTATTTTATAACTCTGTGTTTTTTCAATTCAGTTCTTAATTGAGAAGTAGATAAAACTTCTCCATTTTCTGAATTTGCTAGTCCTCTTGAAATTGAATCAATAAATAGTTTTGTTTCTCTGAGTTCATCAAATTCTTTTGGTGAAACTAAAACTCCAGCTGGTTTTCCATTTTGCGTAATAATTAAAGAATTTTTACGAATTTGTAGATCCTTTAAATACTTCGCCAAACTAGACTTAAATTGTCCTACTGGAATTATGTCAGTTGAAACTGATATATTTCTCATTTTATGCCTTTCTATTTGCCTAAATTTTAACTCTAATTTAATGCTAAATTACGACTTAAACAATAACATTTTTAACACATAACGGCGGCGCAAATAACCCGCTGCCCAAAACGACAATTTTATTTAATAACGAATGTTTTATTTAAAGAGCAAAGTTTAATTTTTCTTTAGCAAACTTTGCGACTCACTTTTCTAAATTGTACTTTACTTTAACAAAAAACTTAAAATTACTTTCTAACTTTTATTTTGCACAAAACCCAAGCCGGAACGGCGGTCGGGTTGATTTGCTGGTTATATTGCTATTTTTTAATATTGACTTTAGCATAATTATGATATATTTTTGATACATATTTTTTGGAGTAAATATGCCAATAATTAAACCAATTTCTGATTTGCGAAACAAATCAAATGAGATTTCTGAATTAGCTCATAATTCTAACGAACCAATTTACATAACGAAAAATGGTGAAGGTGATTTGGTTGTTATGTCAATAAATCATTATTCAAATATGCAACTTAAACTTAATCTTCTTTCTAAACTTTCTGTAGCCCAAAATCAAAAAGCTAATGGAGATTCTGGAACTTCACTTAAACAAGTTATGATTAATATTCGGAAATCAATTAATGTCGGGAAATAATTACCAAATTAAACTTCTGAAAATTGCAGAAGAAGATTTCACAGAAATTGTTTCTTATATTGCAGTCGATAATTTCAATGCTGCAAATTCACTTGCTGACAAAATTGAAAAGAACTTAGAATTATTATCAGAAAATCCAAACTTAGGAAGAATTCCAAGAGATGAAGAAATTCGAAATCTTGGATATAGATATTTAATTGTTCAAAATTATCTTATTTTTTACACTATTGAAGAAAGAACAATATTAGTACATAGAATTCTACATAGTGCAAGAAATTATAAATCACTTCTTTAATTTCTTAGCAATATAACGGCGTGGCAAATAACCCGTCCGCCCAAAACTACAATTTTATTAAATAACGAATGGTTTATTTTACAAAGCAGTTTTTATTTTGCTTTTAACAAAAACTGCGACTTACTTTTCTAAATTGCACTTCATTTTAACAAAATACTAAAATATACTTTCACACTTTCTGTTTACAAACCAAACCCAATTGAGCGAAGCGGTCGGGTTGATTTGTTTGTTAGGCTACATAATAATTTAAAAATATTTACTTTTACGCAAAGATGGATTAATACTCAAGATTAATTCTTGACTAGACAAACATCTTGGTAGTATTGCATCCGGAGTTTGATTAGGTTGTTCTTTCTTTGTCAAAATTTTTGCCACCTCATGTGCTTTTCCAACTGACATAAAATCTGTATCTATTGATCTTGCTGCTTTAAGTAAATTCTTTGAATAAACTCCACCTTCTGAAGTGTCGTTTGCAGTTTCTCCAACAGAACAAGCATATAGACTTATTTGTTGTTGTATAGCTTCCATTATTCGCTTTTCATATAATTGTCTAATTTCAGAACTAATATGAGCTGACTTATAAAGGACTCTGTCATAACTTTCAGAAAATTCAGTTAATGAATAAGCTCTGCAACAATCATAAATAGTAATTTGGCGTGTTGAAATATTTTTTAATTCAGATTCATAAATAGTTTCATTTTTTTCATTAATTTCTAAAATTGTCTCTCTTTCTTGACCAGCATGCCCACTAAATATTACAATAATAAAATCAAGGTAACTATTTTTAAGATTCTTAATTTCATCTTGTAAATCACTTTTTTTAGGGTTCATTTTAGAAATAATTTCATTTTCATACCAATTCCCACCTATTTCGCTCATAAAAAAAGACTGATAATTTAAAAAGTCCTTTTGAACTCCAGGCAATCCGTTATTATTACCAATAAGTAAAATTTTCTTTTTCATATTTCTCCTTTCATTTTAAATAATAATTTATGAATTCTCTAAACTTTTCATCATAACTATCAATATTTTCATAAGATGTTTCTGGATTCTGCCAATAATCTTTATGAATTCTGATCCAATCTTTAATTGCAATATAATTTTCAATTTTCTTTTTATCGTATTTATAGAATGCCGAAACACGGGATAGAAAATTGAACAATAAAATGCAGTAAGCATCATATCGAAGATATTCTTCCTTATTAGAATTTTTATTAGGAATCCATGTCGTAGTAAAAGTTAAACTTTCTAAGTAAGGATATTGAATTGATATTTTGATTATTGCATCTAGTTGATCATCAATATGTCTTTTCTTATTGTCGTTACTCAATAATAAAGTTACTAAAGCTGAAGTTAAAGCAGATATTAAAGTTGCAATCGCAGCGGATGTAATTGTAAATTCCATGTAACTCTCACATAAATTTGGATAATTAAAGAATTTTATTATAAGAATATATTTTATTATCATTCTTGTAGCCTAACGGCGTGGCAAATAACCCGTCCGCCAAAAACAACAATTTTATTAAATTACGAATGATTTATTATAAAGAGCAGTTTTTAATTTTCATTTACAAAAACTGCGACTTACTTTTCTGAATTGCACTACACTTTAACAAATTACTAAAATGAACTTTCAAACTTTTTATTTACAAACCAAACCAGAATAGAGCGAAGCGGTCGGGTTGATTTGCTTGTTATACACTTTTATACAAATTTTTTGTTTTAACTTTTTTTAGAAAATTTATTTAACAGATTTTTTTTAATCTTTTACGAAATATTAATTTATTTGAAAATTTTAACAGCTCTAAATTTTAAATACATTTTTTGAGTGAAAAACTTGAACAGCAATTTTACGTTTTGAAAAATGTAAAACTTAGAAAAATGTTTAGCAAAAATATTCAAAAGAACGAAAACTAATTTTTAGAAATATTTTACGAATTTATATTTTTGCAAAAAACTAAAATATGATTTTACAAAAGTTTGAAAACATAAAATTTTACAAAACTTTAAAGATAATTTTAAATAATTTTCAAACCGTGTATAACGGCGGCGCAAATAACCCGTCCGCCAAAAACATTTAATTTTATTAATAACGAATTTAGAATTTTACAAAACAATGTTTAACTTTTTTCACAAACATTGTTTTGAAAACTTTATGAATTGTACTTCACTTTAGCATAAAGCTAAAATTGACTTTCAAAATTTCTATTTACAAACCAAACCCAAACGAGCGAAGCGGTCGGGTTGATTTGCGTGTTATACACTTTTATACAAATTTTTTGTTTTAACTTTTTTAGAATATTTATTTAACAGATTTTTCTTAAATCATTTTGAAAACATTTATTTATTGAAATATTTTAACAGTTCTAAATTTTAAATACATTTTTGAATTGAAATACATGAACAGTAATTTTAAGTTTTAGAAAAATGTAAAACTTAGAAAAATGTTTAACAAAAATATTTAAAAGAACGAAAACCTAAATTTTGGAAGAAATAACTTTTTAAATACTTTACAACAAAATTAAAATTTGATTTTACAAAAGTTTGAAAACATAAATTTTTACAAAACCCAAAAGACAATTTTAAACTGATTTTAAGCCGTGTATAACGGCGGCGCAAATAACCCGTCCGCCCATAACAACAATTTTATTAAATATCGATTGATTTATTTTAAAGAGCAGTTTTTAATTTAGTTTTACAAAAAACTGCGACTAACTTTTCTAAATTGCACTTCACTTTTACAAAAAACTAAAATTGACTTCTAAACTTTCTGTTTACAAACCAAACTGGAATTGAGCGAAGCGGTCGGGTTGATTTGTTTGTTATATGGCATTTTTATATTAAGCAGAATTTCTTAATTCAAAATCTATTTTTTCTTTTAAGATTATTTTTATTAAAGATTGATATGGTACATCTCTTTTATTTGCAATTATTTTTAAGTCATTTAATAAAAATTCTGGTAGTCTTAATGAAATTGTTCTTGTGGATGGTTTAAGATTTGGAAAAGATGTCGATTTGGATTTCTCCCAATTAATATATTCTGTAGAGTCATTTTTTGACCAAAACTCTCTTTCTTCTTCTTCTGTTTTAAATTTTGGAATATTTTTTAATTTCTTCATTGTATTTTCTTTTCTCTTTTTTATTCATATCTCTTGCTGAAATTATTCTAATTAAGTTTTTTCTTATTGTAAAAACAGTAAATATTTTTCTATCTGAATCTGTTCTTCCTAAAGCGAACCAACGATTTTCTTTTTCTGAATGATTAACATCATCTGCAACAATTAATGGTTCATTGAAAAATATTTGTTCACATTCAATATGTAAAACTTGATGTTTTAACCAATTTTTCTCAATGTTTCCATTATCCCATTGAAATCCTTCAATATTATCAAAAGTATTTTTCATACAGCTGTATATTATAAAAACATACTTAATTTTGCAATACCAATTTTCTTATTTGCCATATAACGACGTTGCGCTTAACCCGCCGCCCATAACAAGGAAGCCGAGTAAAACACAACTGATAAATATTTAACAGCCGTTGCGTAAATTGCGTCAGCAACGCAAACGGCTGTAAGTTAATTAATTAGAACGAACACTTAGAACAAAATGCTTAACAAAAACCAAACGCCAATAATTACAAATTCGCCGAACTAAAACGGCGGTCGGGTTGAGGCGCTGGTTAGGTGGTTTTATTTTGTACAACAACTATTAATGCTTAGTAAATTTTCAAATGAAGAATCTTGAAATATATGCAAATCATTTTCTGTGCATTTCACACTATCCTCATTTTCATAATTTGTCGCTAACAAAGAATCTATTTTCAACTTAACTAACAATTTGTTTTTATTTTCTATAAATAATGAATCGTTAAATATTAATTCGCCAATGAACTTATCGACTTTTATAGAATCTAAATTATTATTCTTTGGGCTTGAAGTAATTTGCTCAGAGAAAGGAATTAATTCAAAATTATATTTTAAAGAATGCTTACTTATTGAAGTTAATACGAGTTTAGAAAAAATTGAATCGCTTCTGCTAGTAAAATTCAATGAATCAAGGAAATTATTTAATTCAATATCATCCTTTGGAAATCTATTATAGGTTTTATAATAGCAAGATATATTTTCTTCTAAATAATTTAATTTAGAATGGCTTACGAACATCACCATCATTATTCGAGTGTTGTTTTTATAAAGCCCATTAAAAACACCACAACTAAGAAAAATGAATGGAATAAAAAATATTAAAATTAATATTTTTGTTTTTCTTGGATTCATAGCCACCTAACGGCGTGGCAAATAACCCGTCCACCCAACACAACAATTTTATTAAATAACGATTGGTTTATTTTAAAGAGCAAAGTTTAATTTTTATTTAGCAAACTTTGCAACTTACTTTTTTGAATTGCACTTCACTTTTACAAAAAACTAAAATTGAAAACTAAGCTTTCTGTTTACAAACCAAACCAGAATTGAGCGAAGCGGTCAGGTTGATTTGTTGGTTATGTGTTAATTACTTTTAATTTGATTAACTAAGTTTTCTATGTCCAACAATTTATGACCTTCAAACACAGTTAAAACATCAATAGAATTTTTCTTAATTAAATAAACTATTCTATAATTTTTGTGTAATATTTCCCTTATTTGACTTATTGATAATTCTGGAACTATTCTTCCTTTTTCTGGAAATTCTATTAAGTCTTCAACAAGTGAAATTAGTTTGTCAGTCAATTTAATTGCAGCATTAGGATTATCTTGAGAAATGAAATCTTCAATTTCTTGAAAATTGAGCAGAGATTCTTTTGTCCAATAAATTTTCATAATTATTTTGTAAATCTATGTTTTTTCAATTCAGTTCTTATTTGAGAAGTTGTTAAAACTTCTCCATTTTCTGAATCAGCAAGTCCTCTAGAAATTGAATCGATAAATAATTTTGTTTCTCTGAGTTCATCAAACTCTTTTGGCGAAACTAATACTCCAGCTGGTTTTCCATTTTGTGTAATGATTAAAGAATTTTTACGAATTTGTAAATCCTTTAAATACTTTGCTAAACTTGATTTAAATTGTCCAACTGGAATTATGTCACTTGAAACTGATATATTTCTCATTTTACACCTTTCTTTTTGTCTAAATAATATCTCTAATTTAGCTCTATATTACGACTTAAGCAATAAACATTTTTTAACACATAACGGCGTAGCAAATAACCCGACGCCAATAACTACAATTTTAATAAATAACGAATGGTTTATTTTAAAGAGCAGTTTTTATTTTTCCTTGGCAAAAAACTGCGACTCACCTTTCTAAATTGTACTACACTTTAACAATAAATTAAAATGAACTTTCAAACTTATGATTTACAAATTCCCGCCAAATTAGCGGAGCGGTCGGGTTGATTTGCTGGTTATACCTTTAAAGATTTTTAATATTTAGTAAGCATCTTTTCTTTGATCAATCGAAAGTATATATATTATTTTTTCTTCTTCATCAATAACATAAAATAATCTATACTTTCCAATTCTATATCTCCATGTTTCAGGATTGTAATTAACCAACTTTTTAATGTTATTTCCATAATGAGGTTCTTCTTTTAACTGAGGGAATATATATTCGGTTAGTTTTTTCTTAATGAATACTTGATCACTTTTTGTAACTTTTTCAATTTTCTTTATGAATTCATCCGTTTCAAAAATTCTATATTTAATCAACGAATTGTCCCTTTTTTGATTTCATATCTGATAAACCTTTTTTAATACTTTTATTTAATTCAGTATTATTTCTAATTTCTTCCATTTCAAATTCATCGACATAAATATTATGTTCAATAAATCTTTTTACCGCTGTTTCTATAAAATTTGAAATTGGTCTATTATCTCTATCTGCAAGTCTTTTATATTTTTTGTAATTATCGTCACTTAAACGAAGAGTTATTGTTTTAGACATTTAATTTACCTTGAATGATTATCATTTTATTGTATTCTAATGTATTCATATTTATTAATATTTTCAATAAATTTTTTCAAAAAGGTATAACGGCGTGGCAAATAACCCGACGCCCTAAACAACAATTTTATTAAATAACGATTGATTAAATTTTTGAAGCAAAGTTTAACTTTTCTTTAGCAAACTTTGCGACTCACTTTTCTGAAGTGTAATACACTTTAACAAAAAACTTAAATGAACTTTCCAACTTTTTGTTTACAAACCAAACCGGAATTGAGCGAAGCGGTCAGGTTGATTTGCTGGTTAGCTGGTTTTTTTAAAATCTTAAAGTATCTTCTATAAAATCATATGGATCAATTAATTTACTTACAAAGTACTGTTCCAAATTATTACATAAATTGGTCATAATCTTTTTTAACATTCCCATCGGATATAACAAATGTAAAGAAGGTTCATTAATATATGAATGATAAATTGGGAAATCCTTCTCATAACTCATAAATTCCATACCGTAACCAGGTTTTCTTGCTTCATGTACTAAATAATTTCGATATCTATAAAGAATTGAAAAATGTTGATAAAATAATATTGCCTCTTCTTCTTTTTCATTTAAAGCATATGAATTCAGCTCGGAAACTGATAAATCTATTTTAGAAGCTCTTAACCAATTACCTTTGTATTCATTTTTCTCCATCAGAGATTTTAATTCATTAAACAACAACCCATTCAAATTTTTTGTTTTAAGATGATCAAATAGAAATGGAACTGAGACAAGTTCTCCTTCAATCCAATCTGAATATTCAGTTAGTAATCTAACAAATCTTTCTCTATGACGTCTTGCAAATTGAGGATAGTTCTGTTTGTTAAATCTTGCATTTGAAAGGCTATCAATTAAACTAACTAATAAAGTTTGTTTTTCAACATAAAGTTTATCTGAACCTTTAATATTTGTTGTAAGTCCATCAATAACATTAATTTGATTTCTGAAGTAATCAAAAAAATATTTTATTTCAGCTATTTTTTCTTCTTTTGTCATATCCATCCAGCTAACGGCGGCGCAAATAACCCGTCCGCCAAAAACTCAATTTTACTAAATAACGATTGGTTTATTTTACAAAGCAGTTTTTAATTTGTCTGTAGCAATAACTGCGACTCACTTTTCTGAATTGTACTTCACTTTAACAAAAAACTTAAATTTACTTTCAAACTTTTTGTTTACAAACCAAACCCACACGAGCGAAGCGGTCGGGTTGATTTGTTGGTTATGCAATTTTACTTACCAAATGAAATATATAACCCAAATGTGTTTCTATTATTAATTGCTAAATATTGAAAACGAACTCCTATTAACATTTCATAATATTTTATTTTTAAACCTAATCCCGGTGAAAAATAAAAATCACTTTTTGTTGATGTATCAATATATTTAATATCGTAATGATTTGTCGATACTTCATTCCCAACTTGATATGTTCCTTCTCCAATACTTAAAGTTGGTTCAAAAACTAAATTTTTTGTATCTATTCTAATTCCAATTTCTGGTCCCCATAAAAATAAAGTACCATATCCATCCAATGATGAAACATCTTGAATCCCCAAATGATAAATTGATGTTGCTCCAAGTTCAAATATATCTGAAATTAAAATATTTGCTCTGACTCCAAAACCAATAAATCTTTCATAATTAAATCCTTTACCCATCATGAATTCTGCCGACAAATTTTCTAAAAATGTTTCTTTTTTAATTTTTGGAGCTGGTAGAACTATAAATGATTTATTTTCTTGTAACGAGTCATAAACTTCAATTGATGAAATAAAAGATATTTCATTCCAATAAATTTTCTTTTCTCCAATATTTTCATTTTTTAAAATTAAATATTGTTGATTTGTATAAGTAATTTCTCCTTTTAATCTACCTCCATTATTTAATCGAACCAATAATGTGTCAGTTTGATTTGCAAAACAAACTAACGGGAAAAAAATATTTATAAAGAAAAACTTCATTAAATTCATTTTAAAATCGTCCTCGATATTATTCATATTTTTTTTGTTTTTTTAATTGCATAACGGCGTGGCAAATAACCCGACGCCCTAAACAACAATTTTATTAAATAACGATTGATTTATTTTAAAGAGCAAAGTTTAACTTTCTTTAGCAAACTTTGCGTCTTACTTTTCTGAATTGCACTACACTTTTACAAAAAACATGAATTTACTTTCAAACTTCTTATTATGCACAAAACCCAAGCCGGAACGGCGGTCGGGTTGATTTGTTGGTTATACATAATTAATTTTTCTTAATGTACTCATTATAAATATTTTGAATATTTATTATTTTTTTATTGTAAAAAACATATGATATTTCGATTGAATCATATTCTGATAAATCAAAGTTAAGATTAAATTCCCCTTTTAAGTCAGTTGATGTTCCTTCAACATTTTCTTTTCTAGGTGATAAAAGTAAATTTGCTCCAACAACTGCTTCTTTGTTTTTCTGATTTATTAATTTGCCGCTCAATTCTAAAATATTAGTTTCTGAATTATATTTTGTTGAATTAATTAAAAACTCAAAGTTCCCATATTTTGATGGATCTACATTTTCATCAAATGTTATAATATTTTTTTTTGAACAACATGACATACTAATAATTGTAAGAAAAATCCAAATGATAATATTTATTTTTTTCATTATGTATAACGGCGTGGCAAATAACCCGTCCGCCCATAATTGCAATTTTATTTATTAACGAATGATTTATTTTAAAGAGCAGTTTTTATTTTTCTTTTACAAAAACTGCGACTTACTTTTCTGAATTGTACTACACTTTTGCAAAAACCTTAAACTTACTTTTCAACTTTCTGTTTACAAACCAAACCCAAATTAGCGAAGCGGTCGGGTTGATTTGTTTGTTATACCGTTTTTATTAGAATTGTTTAATCATTATAAATTTTTCATTAACAAAGTTACTAAAAGTAGTCTATCTCAAAGTATGTCCACAAAGCGGACAATGTAAATGTCTACTTGCACAAGAATGACAGATATAGTGGCCTTTGGAACAAGACTTACCGCCAGATGTATCTTTATCCTGACCACAATTGTCACAGACACGATGACCCATTTCTACCATAATATTGTTGTTATGAATTTGTAAAGATTCCATTTCAAAAGCTATAAATTCATGAGTATCAATCTTTTTCATAGCACTCCCTTGATTTAATAAATAATTTATAAATTATAGTTATAATTACCTTATTTTTTTTAGCAAAATTAGCATCATTAAATAACCAATATTTGATGTAAATAAAATTAAAATAAAGAAGATTCTTTATTTTCACATTATATTCTTTTAAATAGAACATACTGAAATCAAATTGACTATTTACATCAATTACAAATTCAATCCCTTTCGCGGGTCATTTTCCACACGATACCGACTAACAGCGAGATTTACAGCCTCAGATACACTTATAGCAATTTCTTTTGGGAACATTCGTTTATTGTCAGTACCTTCATCAATGGTTGATCCAGATTTTAGAAAAATAAATACCCAGTATTTATTTTTCACAAAGAATACGAGAATTGGATTACTTAATAACAATAAACCAAGAATACTCCATAAACTAAATGTTGTCACTAACCAGAGGCCAATCACACCAAAAACAACAGCAAGAAAATATTCTTTTGCACCATCAGAATTAGACCAAGAGGCATGTTTAATAGATTCGATATTAGTCACTTCCTCACCATATATTAATCTTTTGTTAGTAACGGTTACCTTATGGGTATCACTATTGAATAATACTTCTTCGTTTGACATATCTACTCCTTTTTTTGTTTACGGTATAACGGCGGCGCAAATAACCCGCCCGCCCAAAACACAATATTATTTAATAACGATTGGTAAATTTACCAAAGCAATGTTTAATTTTTCTTGCAAACATTGCGTCACACTTTTTCCTTTAATTGCACTTCACTTTAACAAAAAACTTAAATTAAACTTTCAAACTTATTGTTTACAAACCAAACCCGAATTGAGCGAAGCGGTCGGGTTGATTTGCTTGTTATAACACATACTTATAAACTAGGAGGAAAGATTTTGTTTTAATATTCACGTACTTCTATTAATTTTATGTAACCGGAAAATGCACCTATGCCAGCACAAATTACAGCACTAAGAATAATTGTTATAAACCAAGTGCCGACATCCATAGAGAATGTGCTTATGGTACAACCTCTGAAAAATCCAACAACAAAACCAATTGCTCCACCCAAAAACATTCCAGTCGAAGCATTGTCTTTAATAAAAATATTTTTAAGCTCCTCTTTAAGTGCTTCTAAATCATTTGCACTTTTATTCTCGTTATTTATTAAATCAATTATTTTTATAGGTCGATTTATTATTGTATTTCTTATATTCGTTCCTCCGATTGAATAATTTGGATATGGAATTTGATAATCCTTGTCCAACAAATCTAAAGCATACATACCAGCTAAATAGTTATTCTTATTAATTTGATGACCAATAATATCTAAAACCTCTTTTGCTTTGCTATTTGTGCTTATAATAGATTGACATTTTTGATATCGGTTTTGAGCGGTTAAGATAGTTCCCTCCTTGAAATTTTTAAGAAGTTTAAGAACCAAATGTTTAGAAGTAAGGTCTCTATCCGAGAGAGTTTTAACAGAATAATAGCGATCTTTTTTTATAACGGTTTCTAACACTTTTACGCATTCTTCAATTTGATCATTAGCTGCAAGGTATTTTGCTTGTTCAAATCCAGCTTCAATAAAATCGGGAATCAGCACATATGCTTTTTCAGAATATTTTATTGCATCAGTTAATTTTTGTTGCAAGTAACAAGTTCGACTTGCATAAAGATAAGCTTCTGCTGTTGCTGACTTAAAATAATCTTGTGATGACTGTATAGAATTATATCCAGAAGGGGATAAATTATTTGATGTAGTTGTCCCACCAACATTAGCTTCAGCAAATGCTTCTCTTGCCGATTTTAAAAAATATTCCTCAGATAAAGGAATATTCATATGTTTCTCTGAAAAAAGAAAAATTTGTCCAATCCTATTTAATGTAATAAAATCTTTACGTTCAATTCTTTCTGCTTCCTTAAAACTCTCGATTGCATCGTCGTAAAAAGAACTACTAATACCTTCAATAATTGCATTTTTGAAATACTTTAAACCTTGCTCAATATGATAGACTCGCTGCTTTTGGCTATCTGGTATTCTAAGAAGTTGTGCAATATTGCCTAACAATTGATTTGTGAGACGCTGTTCTTCAATTAGCATCGAAAGTTTCCAATCTAGCATTGAAGACATAGCACTAATTTCACTTCTTAATTCACCTAACTCATATTTGATATCATTAAGATGAGAACTGATCAGCCCAAACCCATCTTCAAGATTTCCACATACTTTTTGTATGACATCTTTCTGTTCAGCAGAAGCTGATTGAATTGTCAATTGAAGTTCTTGTTTGTTTTTTGAAATAATCCCATCAATATCTTTGATATAAGATTGAGTTTGTAGGTGTTTTGTCCACTGTGAATAAATATTATCAGTTGAAAAACTATCATAATAAAATGTAGCCATTTTCATTCCCCTTGTATTGGTGAACAGTATTGAAAATACTTATACTCAATTCATTATATATTTTAATGGTGTTATAACGGCGGCGCAAATAACCCGTCCGCCCTAAACAACTATTTTATTTAATAACGAATGGTAAGTTTTACAAAGCAGTTTTTAATTTTTCTTTAGCAAAAACTGCGACTCACTTTTATAAATTGTACTTCATTTTAACAAAAAACTAAAACTTGCCTGCTGCAAGCAGGTTTACTTTCAAACTTTTGATTTACAAATTCCCGCCAAATTAGCGAAGCGGTCGGGTTGATTTGCTGGTTAGGCAACTATTTTAATAGTAACATTTTCCTAATTAAAGTTACATCCTCATTTTGAACTACATAATAATATATTCCACTTGAATATTGAATTCCATTGAATTCGACTTCATAAAAGCCGGGATTTTTATAGTCATCAATTAATGTTTCAATAATTTCCCCGAGTGGATTATATATTTTTAATTTAACATTCTGTCCTTTTCTAAGAGTAAAACTTATTGTTGTATTAGGATTAAATGGATTTGGATAATTTTGGTTCAATATAAAATTATTTGATATAGTTTTTTCTAATTCCACTGAAACTAATTCTCCATATTCATTCCCACTTATTTTTGCATATACCAAGCCGTATTCATACTTTTCCATTTGAGTAGCATCTCCATAATAGGTGTATGTAAGTCCTAAACCTTGTGAGATTTCCCATCCATAATAATCATAACTTGAAACCCAATATGGAATATAGCGTTTTGTTAGTCTCTCATTTCCAAGAATATTTTTTGTTGTTAAGTCAACTAATCTGAAGTAATGTGTAGAGTCATCTATATTTGCTAATAAACTATCAACTACATATTCATCATCTGTTGTACTTTTACCATAAACTATTCCACTGGTTGAATCTATCCTTAAGTACTTTGTTTTTAAATGGTCTAGAACATAATAGTTGTTCATATTCTCAAACTTTTTTTGAAAATATCTTTTCCCATTTTCTAAAACTGTGTCTCCAACAATTTCAATACTTGCATATCCAACATGCTCATAATTAGAACCGGCTAAGTGAGACTTAGTTAGACTATATTTCCAATAATCCCCAATATGTAAAGGATAATATAATATGGCTTCATTAAGTTCATTATTTTGAGGAAAAATAATGTTCAAATTTAGAAATATTAGAATGATTATTTTTTTCATAAAGTTGCCTAACGGCGTGGCAAATAACCCGTCCGCCCAAATCCGTCAGCTGACGGAACAATTTTATTAAATAACAATTGGTAAATTTTAAAGAGCAGTTTTTATTTTGCTTTTAACAAAAACTGCGACACACTTTTCTAAATTGTACTTCACTTTAACAAAAAACTAAAATTTACTTTCAAACTTTTGATTTACAAACCAAACCGGAATTGAGCGAAGCGGTCGGGTTGATTTGTTTGTTATGTGTTTTATTTAATATTTCTGAATTCAAAATAATTTGAATATTCCAATAACTCTTTTAGTAATTCAGATTCAGCACCTAAACCAAAATATTTTTCATTTATTTTAAGATAAACGAAAATAGATATTTGAGTATTCTCTGAATCTTGTAATAATTGCTTAATTTCATCTTTAACTTTCCTAATTCTTTTTAGTAAATAAAAAGCATGATTTTCGAAGCGTTGAACTTTAATTTTATTTTCAGTGGAATAAACCCAAAGTGTAAACTGACGAATCTTTTTTACTTTTTTTACTTTTTTAGATTCTTCATCTAATTCTTTTCCAAAATAAATTTCACCTTTATTAAAATATCTAAGGGGTTTTAATTTTAATATTTTAGAAAGTTCATTCTTTTTATAAGTATTTGAATGTATACCATATTCAATATGAATTTCATTATAATCATAAAAGCTAAATTCTTGCAATAATTTTGTTTTCATAAGATTCTCTTTTTAAAACACATAACGGCGTGGCAAATAACCCGTCCGCCCAAAACAACAATTTTACTAAATAACGATTAATTAAATTTTTTAAGCAAAGTTTAAATTGCCTTTATCAAACTTTGCGACTAACTTTTCATAATTGCACTTCACTATAACAAATATCTAAAATTTACTTCCCAACAATTTATTTACAACCAAAACAGAACTGAGCGAAGCGGTCGGGTTGATTTGTTTGTTATAATGCATTTTTATTTTTTAAGTTTTTTCGCAATTACCAATAAAATTCTTGAATCAAATCTTACATCGTATTTTTTATTAGTTCCTCCACTTGATATAATAAATGATTTTTCTATTTTGTTTATTGTATAGTCTAAGATTGTTGGTGTATTTAACCCTATTGATGAGAACATAGGTAAAAATGATCCGAGATATATTCTTTCTCCTTTTGCAACCAAAATGAATGGTATACCAAAAACTTTAGAAAATACTCTTGTTGAATCTTTGCCAAGATAATTTGAAAGATTATTTCTAAGAAAAACTTTATGATTTTCAAAATCATACAATACTATATCATCATATGTCAAAATTGGTTCTGATCTCAATTCTAGCTTATTGATTGATATGTTTTCAACATCATTTGTTCGTAATGAATCTTCTTTCAGTAAATAAATTGCAAATCTTTCATCAAATTCTGGAGAAACTGAATTACTACAAGAAAAAGAAATAATTATTATAAATTGAGCAATCAATATTTTCAATATTATTTTCATATTTATCTCTTATTTGCATTATAACGGCGGGGCAAATAACACGCCGCCCATAATTACAATTTTACAAAATAACGAATTTTTATTTTTACAAAACAATGTTTAACTTTTTGCCACAAACATTGTTTTTTAATTTGCTGAATTGCACAAACTTTAACAAAAAACTTAAATTAAACTTCCAAACTAATTTTTTACAAAATTCCGCCGAACAAAAACGGCGGTCGTGTTGATTTGTTTGTTATGCGTTTATTAATTTATTTTTTTATTAAGTTTTTTCAATTTTTCAAGATTTGTATCTGATGCTGAAATCCTTATAAGTTTAACCCAAGAAAAATAACTGCATCAAAACCACCACTTTTAATTTTTTCTGCTTCATTTAAAATTACTAATTGGTCATACGACAAATTATCATACTGCCTATCTAATCTATCTTTAATGCTATCAAAATAGTCCCTTTTAGTAATTAGATGTTGTCCTTCAGTTCCAGTAAAAAATCCTATTTTTTTATTTGTAAAATCAAAAGATTTCCGTTCCTTTTGAAAGGAATTATTAAAATAATCAGATTCATATTTTGTTAATACTAAATTACTATCTAATCCAAGAAGATTAAAATCTTGAGAATAAGTTTTATTATAAATAAGTAATAAAAGAATGATAAAATATATTTTCATAATGTCACCTAAAATTGACGCATAACGGCGGCGCAAATAACCCGTCCGCCCAAAACAACAATTTTATTTAATAACGATTGGTAAAATTACCAAAGCAGTTTTTAATTTGCCTTTGGCAAAAACTGCGACTCACTTTTCAGAATTGTACTTCACTTTTACAAAAAACTAAAATTTACTTTCTAACTTTTATTTTGTACAAAACCCAAACGAGCGAAGCGGTCGGGTTGATTTGTTGGTTATGTGTAATTTTTAATATTTCATTTTGGAAATAATAATTTTATTGTTCTCTACTTTAACAATTGGTTTCTTTGTTATAAATAATTTATTTGTAAAATAAATAGATGTAATTATTATTAATATTGTTGGAAAGAAAATTAAAATAATTGTTTGCTTTGGAATTTGATTTAGTAATGGATCTAATAATATTTTTATCAAAACATACGAAAAATATATTGCTGCGATTGGTAAAATAAAAAGTAATATTTTTCTTATAATTTGTTGTGAATTAGTTAAAGATATTTTTTCAATTTCATTGTTAACTTTTATCAATATTTCATTCATTTCAATTTGATTATCATTTTCAACAATAAATTGTTCATTCGATTTAAAAAGATTTATGAGATTTTTATTCCAATTTACAGAAGAAGTTTTTAATAAAACATCACTCATAATTTCTCCATTTTATTACACATAACGGCGTTGCAAATAACCCGCCGCCCAACACTACAATTTTATTTAATAACGATTGATAAATTTACCAGAGCAATGTTTAATTTTTCCATAACAAACATTGCGACTTAACTTTCTGAATATTGTTCCCTTTAAACAAAAAACTTAAATAAAACTTTCGAACTTTCTATTTACAAATTCCGCCGAACAAAAACGGCGGTCAAGTTGATTTGCTTGTTAGGCAGATTATTTTCTTAATTTATCATCATTATCACTTTTCTCAAGAATATCATTCTCAGGTTGAATGTCCCAATCATCATTTGATATTTCTTCAGTGTCATCATTTTCATTAACTTCTTCGTCATCTGAACTATTGTTAAATTTTATTTCTTCAGTCATATCAAACCTCTTTTTATTTTAAATAAATTATTATTGAATATAAAACTAAATTTGCTAAAACTAAAAACAGTGAAATTTTTAACCAAATCGAAATTAATTTTACCTTTTTTGATTTTTGAATATTTATTTCTCTAACATTTTCTTCAGAATCTGATAACGAATTAATTATATAAATAATTAATTTTCTTTGACTTTGCTTTTCAGTTTTTTCAATATTTCTTAAATAATTTTTAACTTTATTAATTTTTGAAGGGTCAACTACTTTTTTTATTGAAAGAGCACTTAATGAAAAATAAAACGAAGTCGAAATTGCAATTAGTAATAATAAAATTAAAAGAAGCCAAATAATATAATGACAATTTAATTCTTTAATTGATTGGAAAAATTCAGATGTTAGACTTTGATAAACAAATCCAGAAATAACTGTAAATAAAATTCCAATAAAAGTAGTTAATCTTGAACTTTTAGAATCTAAACTTTCAAAAAAATTATGTTGAATATGATACTTTTGCCAAGAATAATCTAAAAGTATTTTAAGTTCATCAATATTTTCTGAGTATGTTTTATTCATAGTTTTATAAAGCTGCCTAACGACGTGGCAAATAACCCGTCCGCCAAAAACAACAATTTTATTTAAAAACGAATTTTATAATTACCAAAGCAAAGTTTAACTTTTCTTTAGCAAACTTTGCGACTAAACTTTTTGAATTGAACTTCACTTTAACAAAAAACTAAAATTTACTTTCCAAATTTCTGTTTACAAACCAAACCCAAACTGAGCGAAGCGGTCGGGTTGATTTGCGTGTTATACACTTTTATACAAATTTTTTGTTTTAACTTTTTTGATAATTTATTTAACAGAATTTTCTTAAATCATTTTGAAAACATTTATTTATCGAAATATTTAAACAGCTCTAAATTTTAAATACATTTTTTGTATAGAAAAACCAAAACAGCAATTTTACGTTTTGAAAAATGTAAAACTTAGAAAAATGTTAAACAAAAATTATTAAAAGAACGAAAACTAATTTTAAGAAATTTTTTACGAATTTATATTTTTACGAAAAACCAAAATATGATTTTACAAAAGTTTGAAAACTTAAAACTTTACAAAACTTTTAAGATAATTTTAAATAATTTTTAAACCGTGTATAACGGCGCACGCTGCTAAGCAGATTGGCTGCTTAATTCTGCTTGAGCAGTTGGTTATCTGACAGGCGATGCCGTCAGATAGATTCTAAACTGCTGTACGATTAGCCAAAGTATCAAAAATTTGAATGCGTAGAGACGTTAATTATTTAGCATCATATAAATTTTACAAAATATATTATTTAAGTGGAAACAAAATAGTGGATATTAAAAAACTTTCAACAAATCAATTTAGGCAAAAAGCATTTAAATTTTATAGCAGCGTGCGCCGTTATCCACAGGCTCAGACACGGTCAGCTTTATGCCTAAGCATTATTAAAAAACCATAGGAGCAAAGCAATGGACTACTTAATATTATTAGCTATAATTGGGTTGTACTATTTAATAATCAAAAATTCTAAGAAAAATATTTTAATAACCACGAAAATGACAATGGGACAAAGGGAAAATTTTATTCGTGGTTTTGAAAATTATATTTCAAATAATCCAAAAATTGATGGTAATCATTAATTAACTCATTATAGATGGAGTTTTCTTCTTTATCCTCCAATTTAGAGATAATCTTAGATTGGACTTTAAGGACAAACTCAGTGTTAGCTATGATAAAATTTCCTAATTCAGTCATATTGAAATGGATTTCTTGTTTCATATTATTCCTCAAAATATAAGAGACATTGCTTTGCTTAGCCAATGCGTAACGATAACGGCAGAGGCTGTGGATAACGGCGTGGCAAATAACCCGTCCGCCCGAAACAACAATTTTACTAAATAACGAATTTGTAATTTTACAAAACAATGTTTAACTTTTTTCAAAAACATTGTTTTTAAACTTTCTGAATTGCACTTCACTTTAACAAAAAACTATAATTTATTTTTAAACTTTTTGTTTACAAACCAAACCGGAATTGACCGAAGCGGTCGGGTTGATTTGCGTGTTATACACTTTTATATAAATTTTTTGTTTTAACTTTTTTTAGAAATTTTATTTAACAGATTTTTCTTAAATCATTTTGAAAACATTTATTTATTGAAATATTTTAACAGTTCTAAATTTTAAATACATTTTTTGAATTGAAATACATGAACAGCAATTTTACGTTTTGAAAAATGTAAAACTTAGAAAAATGTTTAACAAAAATAATTAAAAGAACGAAAAACTAAATTTTGGAAAAATTAACTTTTTGAAAACTTTACAACAAAATTAAAATTCGATTTTACAAAAGTTTGAAAACAAAAATTTTTACAAAACCTAAAAGACAATTTTAAATAGTTTTTAAACCGTGTATAACGGCGGGGCAAATAACACGCCGCCCATAATTACAATTTTACAAAATAACGAATTTTTATTTTTACAAAACAATGTTTAACTTTTTGCCACAAACATTGTTTTTTAATTTGCTGAATTGCACAAACTTTAACAAAAAACTTAAATTAAACTTCCAAACTAATTTTTTACAAAATTCCGCCGAACAAAAACGGCGGTCGTGTTGATTTGTTTGTTATGCGTTTATTAATTTATTTTTTTATTAAGTTTTTTCAATTTTTCAAGATTTGTATCTGATGCTGAAATCCTTATAAGTTTAACCCAAGAAAAAATAACTGCATCAAAACCACCACTTTTAATTTTTTCTGCTTCATTTAAAATTACTAATTGGTCATACGACAAATTATCATACTGCCTATCTAATCTATCTTTAATGCTATCAAAATAGTCCCTTTTAGTAATTAGATGTTGTCCTTCAGTTCCAGTAAAAATCCTATTTTTTATTTGTAAAATCAAAAGATTTCCGTTCCTTTTGAAAGGAATTATTAAAATAATCAGATTCATATTTTGTTAATACTAAATTACTATCTAATCCAAGAAGATTAAAATCTTGAGAATAAGTTTTATTATAAATAAGTAATAAAAGAATGATAAAATATATTTTCATAATGTCACCTAAAATTGACGCATAACGACGTGGCAAATAACCCGTCCGCCAAAAACAACAATTTTATTTAAAAACGAATTTTATAATTACCAAAGCAAAGTTTAACTTTTCTTTAGCAAACTTTGCGACTAAACTTTTTGAATTGAACTTCACTTTAACAAAAAACTAAAATTTACTTTCCAAATTTCTGTTTACAAACCAAACCCAAACTGAGCGAAGCGGTCGGGTTGATTTGCGTGTTATACACTTTTATACAAATTTTTTGTTTTAACTTTTTTGATAATTTATTTAACAGAATTTTCTTAAATCATTTTGAAAACATTTATTTATCGAAATATTTAAACAGCTCTAAATTTTAAATACATTTTTTGTATAGAAAAACCAAAACAGCAATTTTACGTTTTGAAAAATGTAAAACTTAGAAAAATGTTAAACAAAAATTATTAAAAGAACGAAAACTAATTTTAAGAAATTTTTTACGAATTTATATTTTTACGAAAAACCAAAATATGATTTTACAAAAGTTTGAAAACTTAAAACTTTACAAAACTTTTAAGATAATTTTAAATAATTTTTAAACCGTGTATAACGGCGTTGCGCCTAACCCGCCGCCCATAACAAGGAAGCAGAGCTAAAACGAAATGCCAATGATTAAACAAACTGCACTTAACTTGCATCAGCAAGTGCAGTTTGTAAGTTAATTAATTAGAACGAACACTTAGAACAACAAACTATAACTAAAACACAATTTCAAAAATCACAAAATCGCCGAACTAAAACGGCGGTCGGGTTGAGGCGCTGGTTATAGTACCTTTAAGAAGAAACGATTTTATCTGATTTTTCTTTTGAACTTTTTTTTATTTCTTCCATTTCTTTTTTAAGTAACAGCAGTTCTGCATCATATTTTTTATGGAATGATTTATCATAACCTTTATAATTTTTTTTGAATATTTTTCTAAAAAAGGAAGCCTCTTTTTTTAAGAGAACTCTACAACGAGCAATTATGAATTCTGTTCTTTCCATCGAGTCAACACAAAATTTTCTAAAAAGTTTAAGACTTTCTGCAAATCGTAACATATTTTCGTTATAATTCTCTGGGGTTATCTGGCCAGTTAAGCGTGCCATTTTCATTGATTCGTGGAAATGGTTGATATTAGTAACATCATTATTATGTCTATCTACTAAGATAATGTAAGAGAAATATTCATTAATAAAATCATCACTTTGCAAATCTAGGATGATATCTTTATCAATCGATATTTTATCCAGTCGATTTGCTGAAAAAGGATTTTGTGACTTTTCGTTTGCTAATTTAATGACACCTAAAATCTGATCTATATTATAAAGTGTATCGTATAATGAATTATAATTTTCATTGCCAAATAATTGAATTTTACCTAAAGCTCTTATGTTTGATTTTTTCTTTTCTTTCTTGGCTTTTACTCTTTCTGCTAATCGAATAAATAAATAGGCAAATAATGCTCCAGCAAATGGTGCAATCAATAACTTTATTACTTCGTATGTGTTGTCGTGATTATGCATATTTAGGTACTATAACGGCGTGGCAAATAACCCGTCCGCCGAAAACAACAATTTTATTAAATAACGAATGGTTTATTTTAAAGAGCAGTTTTTAATTTTGTCAACAAAAAAACTGCGACTAACTCTACAAAATTGTACTAAACTTTAACTAAAAACTTAAATTAACTTCCCAACTTTTTGTTTACAAACCAAACCAGAATTGAGCGAAGCGGTCGGGTTGATTTGCTGGTTATACACCTTTTAATTACTAAAATAATTTTTCAAATCCTCATTCCACACAAAAAACGATGATGCGACATTACTCCATTTTTCGACATCAACTTCAGAATCAACCTGGAAAACCTTAACTCGTTTACCAATTTTTCCAACGTCTTTTACGTGACAATTTATTCTTTTTTCAATCTCAGACTTATTATAAATTCTTATTGCACCATCAAAATGTTCAATTTTATTAGTTTCTTTATTAAAAATTGTATGAAAATATCTGCTTGCACGACAATCATAAAAATTAGTTTTGGGAACTTCTTCAAAAATAATATGTACTTCATTTTCTTTTGGAATCCACACAGCATCTGTAAATTGTGTTTGAGAAAAATCATAACGATCATCCATCCATCTAACATGGGTTATCTCTTTTAAAGAATTAAATGAATTTAACTCTGGAGGTTTTCCATAAATGAACATTCTATAGTTCATTTGACTAAAGCTATCTTTATCAAAAACCAAAAACGGATCCAATCTGACTTTTACCTCACATGTTTTACTCAAAGTAAATAAATGCCCTGCACACCAATACATAGAATTTGGAACGGGTAATGTTAAAAGAATTTGAAATACTTTTTTACTTGATTTAAGAATTTCATGCATTTTTGAAATTGAGATTAATTTATTATCGTCAATTTCAACTTCTCTAAACTCTGACAAATCATAAGGCGGAGTGGGATTACTATCATCATTCAACAGAAAATCTAAACGAAATCTTCCAACCTCTTTATCTAAATTTAATTTTGCGTAAGAGATTTTTGCATTATCACTCCAACTTAATAGTTTCATTTGTTTCCCAAATAATTTGTATTCTTTATTTGAAAGAATTTCATTTATTTCGGTATCACCAATATTTTCTAAATAGTAATCTAAGTTTTCTTTTTGTGGATGGTTATTGTGAAATACTATATCATTAATTTCAAAAAACAATGGTTTATCAATTGATGCTAAATATTTTATTAACTCAATATTTGACATATTTTTACTGGTGTATAACGGCGTGGCAAATAACCCGACGCCAATAACTACAATTTTAATAAATAACGAATGGTTTATTTTAAAGAGCAGTTTTTAATTTTGTTTTACAAAAAACTGCGACTTACTTTTCTGAATTGTACTTCATTTTAACAAATAATTTTAATGAACTTTCAAACTTTTTATTTACAAACCAAACCGGAATTGAGCGAAGCGGTCGGGTTGATTTGCGTGTTATACACTTTTATACAAATTTTTTGTTTTAACTTTTTTAGAAATTTTATTTAACAGATTTTTCTTAAATCCTTTGAAAAAATTTATTTATTGGAAATTTTAACAGCTCTAAATTTTAAATACATTTTTTGAATAGAAAAACTGGACTGCAATTTTACATTTTAGAAAAACTAAAACTTTGATAAATGTTTAAAAAAATTAATAAAAAGAACGGGAACTAATTTTTAGAAATATTTTACGAATTTAATTTTTTGCGAAAAACCAAAATATGATTTTACGAAAGTTTGAAAACTTAATATTTTATATAACTTTAGAGATAAAGTTAAATAATTTTTAAACCGTGTATAACGGCGGCGCAAATAACTTGCCGCCCATAATTTAAATTTTATTAAATAACGATTTTATAATTACCAGAGCAAAGTTTAATTTTTCTTTAGCAAACTTTGCGACTCACTTTTCTGAATTGAACTTCACTTTAACAAAAAACTTTAGTAAACCTTTCGAACTTTCTTTTTACAATATTCCGCCAAACCAGAACGGCGGTCAAGTTGATTTGCTGGTTAGGTGTACTATATAATATTATCACAGAAAACATAATTATCTGTGTGCTATATTTTCAAAACGTAATAAATGCAAATAGCGGGCATAAGAAATAGAATAGTAAGACCATAATATTTCCATACAAGGGTTCATCATTTTTATATTTTTTAAATAGAGTAGGATAATTGTTTTTGATAATGAAATTTCTGTAATTGAGATAATAAATGGAAACGAATATGATAGAAACAATTATTTTTAAAACAATTTCATTGATAATGTCAACTTTAAGATTTAATTCATTAGTTAGAATGATTATAAGTAATATTAAATATAAAGATATGATAAATGTTACAAGCGACATTGCTTTAAATTCTACTTCAAAATCTCCAATTTTCTTCATTGTTGAACAAGTTTTATAAAAAAGATAATTATAATAATTGTGCATAATTTTTAGCCAATTGATTTTATAATTTTATGAATATAATTTGCAAATCTATTTAATATTTGAATACACCTAACGGCGTGGCAAATAACCCGTCCGCCCAAATCCGTCAGCTGACGGAACAATTTTATTAAATAACAATTGGTAAATTTTAAAGAGCAGTTTTTATTTTGCTTTTAACAAAAACTGCGACACACTTTTCTAAATTGTACTTCACTTTAACAAAAAACTAAAATTTACTTTCAAACTTTTGATTTACAAACCAAACCGGAATTGAGCGAAGCGGTCGGGTTGATTTGTTTGTTATGTGTTTTATTTAATATTTCTGAATTCAAAATAATTTGAATATTCCAATAACTCTTTTAGTAATTCAGATTCAGCACCTAAACCAAAATATTTTTCATTTATTTTAAGATAAACGAAAATAGATATTTGAGTATTCTCTGAATCTTGTAATAATTGCTTAATTTCATCTTTAACTTTCCTAATTCTTTTTAGTAAATAAAAAGCATGATTTTCGAAGCGTTGAACTTTAATTTTATTTTCAGTGGAATAAACCCAAAGTGTAAACTGACGAATCTTTTTTACTTTTTTTACTTTTTTAGATTCTTCATCTAATTCTTTTCCAAAATAAATTTCACCTTTATTAAAATATCTAAGGGGTTTTAATTTTAATATTTTAGAAAGTTCATTCTTTTTATAAGTATTTGAATGTATACCATATTCAATATGAATTTCATTATAATCATAAAAGCTAAATTCTTGCAATAATTTTGTTTTCATAAGATTCTCTTTTAAAACACATAACGGCGTGGCAAATAACCCGTCCGCCCAAAACAACAATTTTACTAAATAACGATTAATTAAATTTTTTAAGCAAAGTTTAAATTGCCTTTATCAAACTTTGCGACTAACTTTTCATAATTGCACTTCACTATAACAAATATCTAAAATTTACTTCCCAACAATTTATTTACAACCAAAACAGAACTGAGCGAAGCGGTCGGGTTGATTTGCTTGTTATACACTTTTATACAAATTTTTTGTTTTAACTTTTTTTAGAAAATTTATTTAACAGATTTTTTTTAATCTTTTACGAAATATTAATTTATTTGAAAATTTTAACAGCTCTAAATTTTAAATACATTTTTTGAGTGAAAAACTTGAACAGCAATTTTACGTTTTGAAAAATGTAAAACTTAGAAAAATGTTTAGCAAAAATATTCAAAAGAACGAAAACTAATTTTTAGAAATATTTTACGAATTTATATTTTTGCAAAAAACTAAAATATGATTTTACAAAAGTTTGAAAACATAAAATTTTACAAAACTTTAAAGATAATTTTAAATAATTTTCAAACCGTGTATAACGGCGTGGCAAATAACCCGTCCGCCAATAACAATAATTTTATTAAATAACGAATGATTTATTTTTAGGAGCAGTTTTTAATTTATCTTTTGCAAAAACTGCGACTCACTTTTCTGAATTGCACTTCACTTTAACAAAAAACTAAAATAGATTTCCAAACTTTTTGTTTACAAACCAAACCAGAATTGAGCGAAGCGGTCGGGTTGATTTGTTGGTTATATAGCATTTTTAGTAATTGCTCTTTCTCATAATATTAATCCGGCATTAACATTACGAGAGTTTTTATAAACAATATGATTGAGAATATAAATGTTAATGAGCTAATTAACATTAAATATTTCTTTTTATGGGTAAATCCGATTAATAAATTTATTGCAGTTGAAATTCCTATTCCTAAAATCAAATAAGTAAAAAAACGAATTGATGATAAATTTTCAGAAGCAAATGTATGAAATTCAGATAACATTGATAATTTTTGTAATCTAAATAAATCGGAATAAAGTAAATAATAAAAACTACGAAAAGAATGAATCCAACAAATGTTAAAAATGTTGCTAATGTTAACATTGAAAATATTCTTGAAATTACTGAATTTGAATGATTATCATCCAATGAGAAATGGATAGATTTAGAGTTACCGATCATTTGATCACCTCTTTTTATAAATATATATTTATTTAATCTTTCAATTCATATTTGCTATATAACGGCGTTGCAAATAACCCGTCCGCCAAAAACTACAATTTTATTTAATAACAAATGGTTTATTTTAAAGAGCAGTTTTTAACCTTGCCTACCGGCAGGCAGGTTTGGTTTTACAAAAAACTGCGACTTACTTTTCTAAATAGCACTTCTCTTTAACAAAAAACTTAAATTTCCTTTCAAACTTTCTATTTACAAACCAAACCAGAATTGAGCGAAGCGGTCGGGTTGATTTGCGTGTTATACACTTTTATATAAATATTTTGTTTTAACTTTTTTTAGAAATTTATGTAACAGATTTTTTTCATTTTTTTTTGAAAACTTTTATTTATTGAAATTTTAAACAGCTCTAAATTATAAATACATTTTTTGAATTGAAAAACTTGAACAGCAATTTTACATTTTAAAAATCTTAAAATTTGAAAAATGTTAAACAAAAATATTTAAAAGAACGAAAACTAATTTTTAGAAATGATTTACGAATTATAATTTTTGCAAAAAACTAAAATTTGATTTTACAAAAGTTGGAAAACTTAAAACTTTACAAAACCTAAAAGACAATTTTAAATATATTTTAAACCGTGTATAACGGCGGCGCAAATAACCCGTCCGCCAAAAACAACAATTTCATATAATAACAAATAGTTTAATTTTAAGAGCAGTTTTTAATTTAGTTTTACAAAAAACTGCGACTTACTTTTCTGAATTGCACTTCACTTTAACAAAATACTTAAAATTACTTTCTAACTTTTATTTTGCACAAAACCCAAACGAGCGAAGCGGTCGGGTTGATTTGCTTGTTATACAACTATTTTATTATTAAGTCAGTATTTGGTTTTGAACAATAATTTGAAAAATTAAATTTTATCTTTTGCATATTTGTATCCATTGTTAGATTTATCCATGCAGTATAAAAAGAATCTCTGCTATAGATTTGAAGACCCAAATATGTAGTTTTACCAGGAAGTGATCCTAACCAATAATGAAATGAATCAATATTTCTCCTAACAGCGATAGTTGAATCAATTGTTGACCAATTATAACTTTCTGAATATTTAATTGTGTCTCCAATGTTGAGTTTAGCAATTCTGTTATCTCTATGAAATATTTTAGTTTTATCTTGTAATAATAATAGATATTTCTGATCAACTGTATCAACTCCAGTAAAAGTTAATACTGATTGAATGTCTTTTACTCCATTGCCATCTATATCAATTTTAGTTTCATTATTATAATATTTTTTTTCAACTTCATAATTATGAATAGTTTCATTTGGATTTTCTGAACATCCATAAATGAAAAATATTATTGTGATAATATGTTTTATTAATTTCATATTCTTTTTAGTTGTATAACGGCGTGGCAAATAACCCGTCCGCCCAAAACAACAATTTAACTTAATAATGTATGATTTATTTTAAAGAGCAGTTTTTATTTTTCCTTTACAAAAAACTGCGACTTACTTTTCTGAATTGCACTTCACTTTAACAAAAAGCTAAAATTAACTTTCAAGTTTTCTGTTTACAAACCAAACCAGAATTGTGCGAAGCGGTCGGGTTGATTTGTTTGTTATACACTTCTATACAAATTATTTGTTTTAACTTTTTTGAAAATTTAATTTAACAGATTTTTCTTAAATCTTTTTGAGAACATTTATTTATTGAAATTTTTAACAGCTCTAAATTTTAAATGCATTTTTTGTATTGAAAAACTTGAACTACAATTTTACATTTTAGAAAAACCTAAACTTTGAAAAATGTTTAACAAAAATATTAAAAAAAACGAAAACTAATTTTTAGAAATGATTTACGAATTTATATTTTTGCAAAAAACCAAAATATGATTTTACAAAAGTGTGAAAACTTAAAACTTTACAAAACCTAAAAGACAAATTTAAATAGTTTTTTAAACCGTGTATAACGGCGTGGCAAATAACCCGTCCGCCAAAAACTACAATTTTATTAAATAACGATTGGTTTATTTCACAAAGCAGTTTTTATTTTTCATCAGCAAAAACTGCGACTCACTTTTCTAAATTGCACTTCACTTTTACAAAAAACCAAAATTTACTTTCAAACTTTTTATTTACAAACCAAACACAAATTAGCGAAGCGGTCGGGTTGATTTGTTTGTTATGTGCTTTTTTATTAATTTATTTCATCATTATAATATCATTATATAATCTATATGAATAATATTCATTTTCAATGGGATCAAAAGAAAAATATTGAAAATATTAAGAAACATAAAATTTCTTTTGAAGAAGCCAAAACTGTTTTCTTTGATGAAAATGCAAGGGTTATTTCAGATCCAGAACATTCCATTAATGAAGATAGATTTATCATTTTAGGCTTTTCAACAAAACTTAATCTCCTAGTTGTTGTTCATACTTATAGAGAAAATGATGAAATTATTAGAATTATTTCTGCTAGAAAAGCAACAAAAACAGAAAGTAAATATTACCAAGAGGTAAAATAATATGAAAAAAGAATATGATTTTTCAAATTCCATAAAAAATCCTTACATCAAAAAACTGAAAAAACAAATATCAATTCGTATTGAAGATGATACAGTAGAATATTTTAAGAAATTGTCAACAGAAATTGGAATTCCATATCAAAATTTGATGAATATGTATTTACGTGAATGCGCTGATAAAAATATGAAGCCAAATATTAATTGGCAATAATTTAATCTTTTATTTAGCACATAACGGCGTGACAAATAACCCGTCCGCCCAAAACAACAATTTTATTAAATAACGAATTTATATTTTTACAAAACAATGTTTAACTTTTTCTTACAAACATTGTTTTTAAACTTTCTGAATTGACTTCACTTTAACAAAAAACTTAAAATTACTTTCTAACTTTTATTTTGCACAAAACCCAAGCCGGAACGGCGGTCGGGTTAATTTGTTGGTTATGCGTTTTATTTTAATACTATAAATTTTTGAATTTTTGTATATTTATTTGAGCTTACTTTTATAAAATAAATTCCACTTCTTAAATCATCTACTGAAAATTGCAATTTATAATTTCCAGCTACAACTCTTGTTTCACTAAGGATTTTTATACTACGTCCAAGAATATCAATAATTTCTATTTTTATATTTGTTTCCTTGTTAACTGAATATTCAATAATAGAAATTGGATTACAAGGATTGGGATAAATATTACTAATATTTAATTCATCTTTCTGTTCTTTTTCAATTGATGTTGACAATTCAGAAACTGTAAACTCATTTGATTTTAATGAATCATAATTTGTTAAATTCGAATCTAAATTGTAAAAAAATACTAATCTGTAAATTCCAGGTTCATAAAATATTGTAAAATATGATGAATAATATTTTCCCGCTTCAACTTTTATATTTTGATAAGCACTAAAACCATCACAAATAACTCCACCAAATCTTTCCCAAATATTATCCTTTCTTTTTTGGATTTCAAACTTGATATTACCACAAATAAAAAAATATACATCTTCAGTAGAATTATTTATTATAGAGAAATAACTCATTGAAGAATCTTTTCTAATATATTCTGTTGTATCTGTTAAGATAATCAACTCGCTTAAATCAGAATTTTGTGCATATATTTGAGAATAGATCAATGTAATAAAAAGTATAAAAATAATACGTTTTAATTTTTCCATATTATCTCCACTTTTATTAACGCATAACGGCGGCGCAAATAACCCGCTGCCTAAAACAGCAATTTTAAGTTTATTTGTTTCCGCCAAAGTTTATAAAAACTGTTGTTAATTTATTTTCTGCAACAACAGTTTTTTGGTTATTTAAATTTACTTTCAATATTAAACAACAATTTTAAACGAACTTTCCATTTTATTTTTTACAACAAATGCCAGACTGCGCACGCAGTCGGGTTGATTTGTTGGTTATGTTGCTTTTAAATTGAAATACCAAACGAAATTACAATTGGACTTACTTTGTTTATTTCATCTATACCAAAAAATCCTTTGCCAATCGATATAATTTTTTTCTGATAAAAATATATTCTTGGTTCAAAAAATATATAAGTATTTTCATTTAAATCGAAAGATAATTGCATTCCCAAAATTCCAACAATTGAAAAAGGCATTCCAAAAGTTAATCCAGCTCCACCTTGAAAAGTAGTTTTAATATCGGAATTAATTCTAAAATTAAATCTATATGTACCAGATGCAATTGGTAATCCTAACATTATCAACTCTTGTGAAATTGAAATATATTTTGAAAAATAGAAATTTCTTCCAATTCCAAATGTTGGTACAGTTCGATTTATTTCTGCCCCAATTTTGATTTCATATTTATTTAAATAATCATAACTATTTTGAGAAAATATTGGATTGTTAATTAAAAGAAAAATGAATTGAAGAATTATTATTTTCATATTTTTTTAGCAGCATAACGGCGTGGCAAATAACCCGTCCGCCCGAAACTACAATTTTATTTAATAACGAATTTCAAATTTTACTAAAACAATGTTTATTTTGATTTTCTAAAAACATTGTTTTTAAATTTGCTGAATTGTACTTCACTTTAACAAAAAACTAAAATTTACTTTCCAACTTTTATTTTGCGCAAAACCCAAGCCGGAACGGCGGTCGGGTTGATTTGCTGGTTATGCCATTTTTATAATTTGAAATTACTTATCTATGATTTTTACTTCACTTAGAACTTTCTTAACCCTTGTAACACCATGCCAAATTTCTTCTCTGCCAATAAATCCTAATTTTGGAGAATAATATGTTCTTGCTCCAGTCTCAGAAGAATCTTTAAATTCATAAACAATGCAATCAATCTCACCAAATGGTGTCAAAAAAGGCTTGTTTAATGCTAAACATTTTACCTCTGTGCTACCACTTGTATAAAAAGCAGTATCTTGTGTCGTCACATACATGTTATAATACCAATCCCAAGTTTCATTTTGATTTATTGGATATTTAGCATATAAAGAAAGTGGATCATAAATAGTTGTATCATTTCCTCGTATACTTCCATATAAGTTAAATCCAAACTCATTATTTGCGCATAAAAACTTAGCTGAGTCTATTGAATTAGACCACTTCCAAGTATAAAGTGTATTCTTCTCTCCATTAATAAATAATTCTACAATTTCTGTCACTTTGACACTTGAATAACTAATTCCCGTATATACGCCATCAATATTAAAAATCGAGTCAATATATTTCCATTCATTACCTACCGTTAAAGGAACTATCTCCCCATCTTGAACATTTGGAATGTCTTCAATTGGATTTGAATCATCGCCACATGACCAAATTATAATAAATAAAATGATGATTGTGAAATTCTTAATATTTTTCATATTTTTTTCTTTTATGGCATAACGGCGGCGCAAATAACCCGTCCGCCAAAAACATTTAATTTTATTAATAACGAATTTAGAATTTTACAAAACAATGTTTAACTTTTTTCACAAACATTGTTTTGAAAACTTTATGAATTGTACTTCACTTTAGCATAAAGCTAAAATTGACTTTCAAAATTTCTATTTACAAACCAAACCCAAACGAGCGAAGCGGTCGGGTTGATTTGCGTGTTATACACTTTTATACAAATTTTTTGTTTTAACTTTTTTTAGAATATTTATTTAACAGATTTTTCTTAAATCATTTTGAAAACATTTATTTATTGAAATATTTTAACAGTTCTAAATTTTAAATACATTTTTTGAATTGAAATACATGAACAGTAATTTTAAGTTTTAGAAAAATGTAAAACTTAGAAAAATGTTTAACAAAAATATTTTAAAAGAACGAAAACCTAAATTTTGGAAGAAATAACTTTTTAAATACTTTACAACAAAATTAAAATTTGATTTTACAAAAGTTTGAAAACATAAATTTTTACAAAACCCAAAAGACAATTTTAAACTGATTTTAAGCCGTGTATAACGGCGGCGCAAATAACACGCCGCCTTTAATTTAATTTTTGCTAAATAACGAATTTCTAATTTTACAAAACAATGTTTAACTTTTTTCACAAACATTGTTTTTAAACTTTCTGAATTGCACTAACTTTAACAAAAAAGCTTAGTTAAACTTCCAATATTTCTGTTTACAAATTCCCGCCAAGTGAAAATGGCGGTCGTGTTGATTTGTTTGTTATACCGTTTTATTTTAGTGAATTTCAATTTCCATTTTCTTCAATAATTTTATCAATCAAATCATTTTCTCCAACTATATTTTCATTTCCCAAAAATCTTGAAACTTCCATATGTCCATCTTCAAAAACGTCAATTTCTGTTCTTTCTCCAACAAGAGTTAAAGTAACAAGAATTGTATCTGGTCTTGATCTTCCTAACGTAAAAAAAATATGAGCGTCTTCAAGTTTTTTTAGCAGTTCATAAATTGGATGAATCATTTTTTGTCCAAATTATTGGTATGAAATAATATATATATTAATAATTTTTTCAACGGTATAACGGTGTTGCCGATAAGCGGCGCCCCAGAACAGGGATGCCACTTAAAAAACAACTGCCGATAATTTAGCAAACTGTGCTTAATTTTCATCGTAAGCGCAGTTTGCAACAATGTTATTTAATAGAACTACCTTTAAAAAGTTAGCCGAAACGGAACAACTAACTTTATAATTACTAAAATGCCAAATGCGAAAACGGCGTCCGCTTGATTGGCTTGTTATACCGTTTTCTAAAACAAACCGAAATTTACTCCAGCATTTATTCCGAAATAAGAAGTTTTTATATCGGAATTTTCTAAATTTTTGGTAATATAATTGTAGTTAACATTTAAGTCTAAATAGATATTATCATCTATTTCAAACTCGTAGCCAAATCCACTTGAAATATTAAAATTTTCATCTGAAGCAGAGGATGAATAAGAACTTTCCATAAATGAATAATTTACTTCATAGCTTAAAAAATGCATTCCAAATGTAGCGAAGAAATAAGGTCCAACTTCATCAGGTATAAAATTTACCTTTAAACCAGTATTTAACAAAAATGAGTTAAAACTTATATGATTTTTTTCAGACCAAGTTATGTAACCAGCTTCACTTTGCCAGCCAACATTTTCACTGAACATCCATATATATTTCGCTTTTATACCATATCCAGTTCCAGCATAATCACTAAAATCACCAGTCGGAATACTCAGGACAGCACTAGCACCTAATGCAGATTCATAATTTCCCCATTGTGAAAA
The DNA here is from genome assembly GCA_016708125.1 of Ignavibacteriota bacterium. Classification (NCBI taxonomy): domain Bacteria; kingdom Pseudomonadati; phylum Ignavibacteriota; species Ignavibacteriota bacterium. The sequence continues at coordinate 36,731 of JADJGF010000001.1, forward strand.
TAGAGGAGAATTATAAAATAATATTATAGTAAGAAAAAGTAAGATAGATTTCATTGTTACTCCATTTTAAAAAATGTTTTTAAATTATCTTGTAATTCTTCCAACAGAGCCCATTATATCAGTCTTTAATGTCGTTAATAATCGGGTATCATAACCAACATAATCTTTGTAGAAAGCTTCTGATTTTACATCTACACTTTTGCGATGTTCAGGAAACTTTACTGTAACTCTGACGCGGTAGTAATCAGTATATTTGCCAGTCCAAGTGTAAATCCAACCAGTTCTAATATATCCATTTTCCTTTTGTGCAATTTCAATATCAAATGTTCTACTTAACAAATCATATATGCTTGTCCAAGCTTTATCGTAAGAAACATCTTCTCGTAATTCAATTGTAGTCCAACCAGGTTCCATAGTCCTAATAAATGTTTCTGGTGTCCTACAACCACTTAAAATTACAACTGAAATAAAGAGAATTGAAAAAAAAATAAAAGATTTCATTTTTTACACCTTTCGTTTATTGAATATTATTATTTGAATTAACGGTATAACGGCGTGGCAAATAACCCGACGCCTTAAACAACAATTTTATTAAATAACGAATTTTATAATTACCAAAGCAAAGTTTAATTTTATTTTAGCAAACTTTGCGACTTCATTTTCTAAATTGCACTTCACTTTTACAAAAAACTAAAATGAACTTTCATACTTTCTGTTTACAAACCAAACCCAAATTAGCGAAGCGGTCGGGTTGATTTGTTTGTTATATTGTTTTAATATTTTGAATTTTCTGAAAATATTTCCTTTGAGTTAATTTTTTCACCTTTGATGTTATGAAATATTTCACCAGCTTTTAAGGTCATTTCTCTATAAGATTCCAAACCATAAATTTCATTATCTATTAAAACCTTAAAATATTTTATTGCTCTTTCAACAATTATGGAAGAAACATAAATCAAAAGATATTTTTGATTTTTATTTGTGTTCCACTTTTTCTTTTTACTTCTTTCTGATGGTGTAGATAATATAAATTCTTTAACTTCTTCACAGTTGTATTCATACCATTTATCTAATTCAGTTTTGTCTAATGAAAAGATATGTTCTTGAGCTTCAATTTTTTCGTTTTTATTTAGAATTTTATGAAGTTCATTGTATTGCGATTTACAATTTCCATGATAAAGGCGAATATCCATTTCAATTTTATACCTTATTATAAACAATATAACGGCGTGGCAAATAACCCGTCCGCCTAAAACAACAATTTTACTAAATAACAAATGTTTAATTTTAAAGAGCAAAGTTTAACTTTTCTTTAGCAAACTTTGCGACTTAATTTTTTGAATTGTACTTCACTTTTACAAAAAACTTAAACTTACTTTCCATAATTTGATTTACAAATTCAGCCCAAACAAGCGAAGCGGTCGGGTTGATTTGCTTGTTATACACTTTTATACAAATTTTTTGTTTTAACTTTTTTGAGAAATTTAATTTAACAGATTTTTCTTAAATCATTTTGAAAACATTTATTTATCGAAATATTTAAACAGCTCTAAATATTAAATACATTTTTTGAATAGAAAAACTTGAACAACAATTTATAATTTTAGAAAAACTAAAACTTTAAAAAATGTTAAACAAAAATATTTAAAAGAACAAAAACTAATTTTTAAAAATATTTTACGAATTTAATTTTTGCGATAAACTAAAAATTTGATTTTACAAAAGTTAGAAAACTTAAAACTTTACAAAACTTTAAAGACAAATTTAATAGATTTTAAACCGTGTATAACGGCGGCGCAAATAACCCGTCCGCCCAAAACTACAATTTTACTAAATAACGATTGGTAAAATTACCAAAGCAGTTTTTAATTTTCACTCACAAAAACTGCGACTCACTTTTCTGAATTGTACTTCACTTTAACAAAAAACTTAAACTTACTTTCCAGCTTTCTATTTACAAACCAAACCAGAATTGAGCGAAGCGGTCGGGTTGATTTGTTTGTTATGTGTTTATTTATTTATTTATTAAATGTTCTTTTAATTTTTCTTCATAATCATCAAGCTTATATAAGTATGGATATAATAACTTTGCCCTTTTATCAGACCATACTCTTTTAAATGCGCGTGTATTTAATAAAACTGTATCAATATTACTTGTTGCATATACTTTAATTTCTAAGTCTGATTCAAATAAATAAACATATTGAATCCTTAAAATTTCAGTAATAGTGATTAATAAATCATTAATCTCTTCATTGCTTAATGGGAACTTAATGTAAAGATCATTGGGATCATTAAAATATTTTGCATCTGAATGAGCAAGAGCTTTGTCACGTCTTCCCTTAATACGCTCAATAATATCTTTTTTTGAATTGATTATTTCTGATTGTTCAGTAACAATTTTTTGATATTCTTCACTTTTTATAATTTCTCGTTTGTTAGTGTCCGAATTATAAATTGTTGGTTCAATAACCTTTGAATTTTCTTTAGCTTTAGATAACCAATCTAATAAGCATTTATTTTCTCTATCGTCCAATAGCATACATAATTCTATTAGTATTGTTCTATTAAAACTAAAAGAAACAAGCTTAAAGAAATATGCTCCAGTTTCCAATGCTATCATTCGGTTTGGTGTTTCCCACTCTTTCAATAACTCTAATTGGTAATTCAATCCTTTGATGAATAATAAACGATGAATAAGTTTTTTTAAATATTCTCTTAATTCAACTTTTGGATTTAGCATATTAAAATACCTTTTATCAAACACATAACGGCATTGCGCCTAACCCGCCGCCCATAACAGGGAAGCCAAGCTAAAACACAAATGATAAATATTTAACAAACTGTACTTAACTTGCATCAGCAAGTGCAGTTTGTAAGTTAATTAATTAGAACGAACACTTTGAACAACAAACTATAACTAAAACACAATTTCAAAAATCACAAAATCGCCAAACTAAAACGGCGGTCGGGTTGAGGCGCTGGTTATATAACCTTTAAAGATTATAGCAAATACCTATTGAAAAATTACTTTGTAAAAAATTAAAATTATAATCGTTCAATTTTCTTTCACCGCCAATTTTCCATACCGAATACAAATATCGTAATCTAAGATTACTAAGGATTGAAATTCTTCCGTCATCAGCAAATGGTAATCTAAATTGGACTAAACCATTTGCTCCTAAAGCAAATAAATTTATTTTATCTTCTAAAGGTTCACGATTAAATGGTTGATTTGTTGTAATAGTGTGATTGATTCCTTCAAATGATAAACCTAATCCTACATCAAAATGTTCTAATAAATTTTTTGAAATAGTTATGTCGAAGGGAAATGAATATTGCGTTAAATCGAAATCATATTTTAGTGCATCGAATTGAGTAAAATAGGTAACAGTTGATACATCGCTTGCCTTCGAAAAATAATAACCAGTTTCTAAAATCAGCTTATATTCAGTATTAAGATTATGAATTACTCCAATATTCGTTCCAAAACCATAGTTTAAATTTTTGTCTTGAGTAATTGGTAGTGAATTGTCATAGTGGTAAACAAAATTACCAACTGTTCCGTTTACATAAATTGAATTTTGTGCGTAGCTGATATTGCAAAGTGTAATTAGAAATATTGAAAAAACTAAAAATTTATTTCTCATCTGTATACCACGATGTAAGTAGAACGTTTTACAAATTTCTGATTAATATAAAGCTCGATATAATAGGTACCTTCAACTATTTTATTTTTGTTTTGGTCCTCAAAATTCCAATGAACCTCATAAATCCCAGTGTTATTGTAGAAGGAGTCAACTAATGTTACAATGAAAGTATTGTAAGAATTAATTACGTTAACCTTAACATTTGATGGTTCGCTTACATTAAACCGATAAGTCGATGAAGTACTCAGTACTAAATTTGGGTCAGTAACTTCACAAGCGACAAGTGAAATTAGTAGACTGATTGCAATTAAATGCTTTGTTATCATTCATTTCCTCAGGTTATATAACGGCGTGGCAAATAACCCGTCCGCCAAAAACTACAATTTTATTAAATAACGAATGGTTTATTTTAAAAGCAGTTTTTAATTTTGTTCTACAAAAAACTGCGACTCACTTTACTTAATTCCACTACACTTTTATAAAAAACTAAATTAAACTTTCAGACTTTAATTTTGCACAAACCCCAAACGAGCGAAGCGGTCGGGTTGATTTGTTGGTTAGCTGTATATTTAAAATATTATTTATAAAACTCTTTAAAGAAAGTTTTTTCCATGAAATCTACAAATTCTGGAAATGTAAGATAATCTTCGCGTATGCCCCATTTATCCCAAAATTCCCATAAACCCTTATTATCTGTAGTTACTTCACTAAGTTCTATACCTCCAACTTCATTTTGAATATTTTCTTCCAATTTAAAACTTCTGAAATATGTACCAATTATTATAGCTGAAAATGCCCTTCTTTTTAGAAAATCTATTAATGTATTCTTTTCTGAGAATTGTTTTTTAATATATGAAAAGTTTCTGGTTCAATCCATAATTCACTCATTTCAGGATGTTGCAACATATACTCATCAATTTTTAACCAAATCATTGCGAAGTCATTTTTTGTTTTAATATTTCTTTCTTCTCTCATTAGCGTTATTTGTTTATTTACTTGTTTGATGCTTTTGTTAAAAAATAAACAGTAATCACTATTAATACTAAATTTAAAGAAGTCATTATTATACTTATTAAGTCCATACTAACACCTTATATTATATTATTTTATATATTTATTTATAATGTTGTATACAGCTAACGGCGTGGCAAATAACCCGTCCGCCCATAATTGCAATTTTATTTATTAACGAATGATTTATTTTAAAGAGCAGTTTTTATTTTTCTTTTACAAAAACTGCGACTTACTTTTCTGAATTGTACTACACTTTTGCAAAAACCTTAAACTTACTTTTCAACTTTCTGTTTACAAACCAAACCCAAATTAGCGAAGCGGTCGGGTTGATTTGTTTGTTATACCGTTTTTATTAGAATTGTTTAATCATTATAAATTTTTCATTAACAAAGTTACTAAAAGTAGTCTATCTCAAAGTATGTCCACAAAGCGGACAATGTAAATGTCTACTTGCACAAGAATGACAGATATAGTGGCCTTTGGAACAAGACTTACCGCCAGATGTATCTTTATCCTGACCACAATTGTCACAGACACGATGACCCATTTCTACCATAATATTGTTGTTATGAATTTGTAAAGATTCCATTTCAAAAGCTATAAATTCATGAGTATCAATCTTTTTCATAGCACTCCTTGATTTAATAAATAATTTATAAATTATAGTTATAATTACCTTATTTTTTTTAGCAAAATTAGCATCATTAAATAACCAATATTTGATGTAAATAAAATTAAAATAAAGAAGATTCTTTATTTTCACATTATATTCTTTTAAATAGAACATACTGAAATCAAATTGACTATTTACATCAATTACAAATTCAATCCCTTTCGCGGGTCATTTTCCACACGATACCGACTAACAGCGAGATTTACAGCCTCAGATACACTTATAGCAATTTCTTTTGGGAACATTCGTTTATTGTCAGTACCTTCATCAATGGTTGATCCAGATTTTAGAAAAATAAATACCCAGTATTTATTTTTCACAAAGAATACGAGAATTGGATTACTTAATAACAATAAACCAAGAATACTCCATAAACTAAATGTTGTCACTAACCAGAGGCCAATCACACCAAAAACAACAGCAAGAAAATATTCTTTTGCACCATCAGAATTAGACCAAGAGGCATGTTTAATAGATTCGATATTAGTCACTTCCTCACCATATATTAATCTTTTGTTAGTAACGGTTACCTTATGGGTATCACTATTGAATAATACTTCTTCGTTTGACATATCTACTCCTTTTTTTGTTTACGGTATAACGGCGGCGCAAATAACCCGTCCGCCAAAAACATTTAATTTTATTAATAACGAATTTAGAATTTTACAAAACAATGTTTAACTTTTTTCACAAACATTGTTTTGAAAACTTTATGAATTGTACTTCACTTTAGCATAAAGCTAAAATTGACTTTCAAAATTTCTATTTACAAACCAAACCCAAACGAGCGAAGCGGTCGGGTTGATTTGCGTGTTATACACTTTTATACAAATTTTTTGTTTTAACTTTTTTTAGAATATTTATTTAACAGATTTTTCTTAAATCATTTTGAAAACATTTATTTATTGAAATATTTTAACAGTTCTAAATTTTAAATACATTTTTTGAATTGAAATACATGAACAGTAATTTTAAGTTTTAGAAAAATGTAAAACTTAGAAAAATGTTTAACAAAAATATTTAAAAGAACGAAAACCTAAATTTTGGAAGAAATAACTTTTTAAATACTTTACAACAAAATTAAAATTTGATTTTACAAAAGTTTGAAAACATAAATTTTTACAAAACCCAAAAGACAATTTTAAACTGATTTTAAGCCGTGTATAACGGCGTTGCAAATAACTTGTCCGCCCTTAATTATAATTTTACAAAATAACGAGTGGCAAAATTACGGGAGCAATGTTTAATTTTCCTTGCAAACATTGCGACTTAACTTTTCTTTAATTACACTTCACTTTAACAAAAAACTTAAATTGGATTACTAAATTCTCTATTTACAAATTTCCACCGAACCGGAACGGCGGTCAAGTTGATTTGCTGGTTAGGCAGCATTTTACTTTATTTGAGTTATTATTCATTATCTTAAATCTATTTGTAAATAGTAATTATGGATATTAATTACTAACTAAAATTCAAACTCTTCAACTTTTTCCCCATTAATAAAGATACTAATTCGATAATCTGTCTCTGTGCTTGTTGCATTATTGCCCGTATAAACTTCATAACTTTTTTTATATCCACTCATAACTATTTTTCTTTCTTGAAATACAGCACTTTTCTCAAAACTTTTACTGAATAATCCAAAAGACTCCTCTACTACTTCAATATCATTTATCTTACAGATAAAAGAATTTGTAATAGGCATTTTTACAACAGAAATTTTCCAAGGAGATGCTTCTTCAGTTGGTTTATAAAAAGCAAGTTGCGAAGAAGAACATGAAACTATAAAAAATACGACTAAAGCTATAATCAATAGAAAATAATTTTTCATACATTTGCCTAATAAAAATGATATACATAATAAATATATTTTGATGCCTAACGACGTTGCGCCTAACCCGCCGCCCAGAACAAGGAAGCCAAGCAAAACACAACTGATAAATATTTAGCCGAAGGTGCGTAACTTGTTTTCATACGCACCGAAGGCAAGTTAATTAATTAAGTAAGAACACTTAGAGCAAAATGCCGAACAAAAACAAAACGCCAAAAATTATAAATCCGCCAAACTAAAATGGCGGTCGGGTTGAGGCGCTGGTTAGGCATTAATTATTTAAACTTTTATTCTGCAAATCATATATAAAATAATGTGTTGTATCAATTCCGTTACCCGTAGTAAAAACAAGCTTATGTCTTATTAAACCAATATTGACTGCGAAATACATAAAAGGGAAATATGGATTTAAGTTCTGATTTATATATCCATAACAAATATAATTTTGATTGCCGATTATTAGGTTTTGCTTCTTAACTGTAATATTCAGAATACTATCGGTATTCGGAATTTGATATTGATAAGTCTCGTTGTCTTCAGCAGGGTATTTATAAAAGAAAGGAGAAACAAAGCCATTAGTGGAATCGTAAATGGATAAGAATAAACCATTAGATTCATTTTGGGCAACAAAATAATTATCAGCAAATCCAGTTGAAGTAATTAAAAAATATTCTTTACCTTCAATTGAAATCTTTTCAATAATTTTCCAAATGACTTGCCCAGTAGAATCAGATATTTGGTTATAAAGTTTGTAATTCCAAGTATTCCCAACCGCAAGCGGAAGTAAAGAGTTGGTCTTATCTTCAATTGGTTCAGTACTTTTATCTTCACAGCCAATAAAGAAAGAAATAGAAACAAAAACTGCGAACAAAACAGATGTTCTAAACATATTACACCTCATTAGTAATTGTTAATAAATTATTTACTTCGCAATCACGAAGAAGTAACAATTCTACTAAACAACCTCCAAATCTATTTATGCCTAACGGCGTGGTTGCTAAGGCGCAGCCCATAACAACACAGCCATATTTATTAAATAACTTTTATTTACTTCAAAATTTACTTTTATTAACAAAGTCGAAAAGCAAAGCCAAAACGGTAATACATACACTATTATTATACAAATGCCGAAAGCGAAAACGCTGTCGCCTTGAGCAACATGTTAGGCATAATAATCATCTTGTTTTTCGATCTATCATTCCACTCTTAATGCTTTCTAACTTTCTTATATTCTCCTTAAGATGTTCGGGTGTCCAGTATTGATTGTAAATGTATAATGACTTGTTCGCATATTCTTTCGCTAATTCTTTTTCATTACTATTACTATATAGAACAGCGAGATGTTCATAAGTGACAGCAAGAAAATATTCACAGTTAATTTTGCTCTCGGATGCAAGTTTGTATTGATCAATAGCACCTTGATAATGTTTCTGCTCCTCAAGCACCCGTCCTTTTTGAAAATACCCGGTAATTATATCTGGATATTTATCGATAAGCTTTTGAGCGTAAATCAGTGATTGAACAGGTGATTTATAATAATCAAGATATGTTTTGGAAAGAAAATTAAGTGAGAAATAATTTTCTATCTGAGATTCAATCACTGAATCCAATAACGATCTAACATTAGAACTATCACGCCAATCGCAAGCTTCATATTTACCATATACATTATTCAACTTGGCAAGTAATGGATCGCTCAACCTCGGGTCGGCTTCTTTATAAACGCTAACTTTTCGGGTTATATAGTTATACTTAAGCCAACTATTCCAGGAGGCATAGTGTGAATAATAAGTAAAATAGACAGTCGAATCAGCCAAATCGAAGATTACCGATTGATCTGTTTCATAATTGTGAAGCGATTCGATATGAACGGTGATATGATCTGAATAATGATAAAAACTTGTGTTACTAAGAATACCTATTATTTCATCGACCATATTTTGTTTAGATGTATCAATAAGTTCCGCAAATTTAACCACTCGTGCTTCCTCGTGAAATTTGCCGGCATAAATTGTCTCGGACTTTTTTCCCAATTCTTTCGAAACGGTTCTGTTGGCGATAAATTTATAACCATCAACTTTTGTTGCAGCTTTTGTTGAACCGATAAAATCATAAACCGCAGCTTTCTTTTCTTTGCTGCTGCCAATTGTAAAAATAATACCAACCGGAAATTTGAGTGTATTGGCAATCGAATCTACTTCTTTCAGATTATGAGTCTCCGTGATCAATTTACTTTTTTCGGAATAAAGAGTGCAATCTTCTTTATCGAATCCTCGTGGATTATTATTCCCATTTTCTGATATCGATAATCCAGATTCATTGAATGCTGTTGTAGTCATCAACAAACCGGTAAAACCAAAATCAGTATACTTTTGTTTTCCATCTATCTCATAGTTAACAACAACCGGATACTTTGACAGCATATTCAACTGTGCCGGTTGATCAAGATTATGAGCATGATAAGTATGATTGCCTTTTTCTATTATAACCGCTTCACAACGATTTGAATACATATCGTAGAATACTAGTAACTGCTTAAAAAAAGATTCAGGCAGATCGGAACTTTCCGATGCGCCTTTTATCTGTTCCAAAATATCGGGGTTTAATCTATTAGCATAACCATTTATTTTATATTTAAAAACCATTGAACCGAAAATATTTGCAAATACTCTAGTATACCAGGGTAAATAACTTATTTCCTTATCGAGGAATTCCTCTTTAAATTGTTCAAAAACCTCGTAAAAAGATTTCAATTCATTTTTTAACAAGTAACCATACTGATAGCCAACCTCATAATCGGTTCCCTTTAAATAAAGGAAGGGAATTCCAAAATGGTCTTCTCTTTGTGCGTTCTTCAAATACTTTTTTGTGTAATCATTGTCTTGTGCTTTAATACAATTAGTAAATAATATTGATACCAACGTTATTGCAAAAACAGTAAGGAAGAATTTGATACAGAGGTTACATTTCATTTTTTACCTTAATCTATAATTGAGTATATGCCTAACGGCGGCGCAAATTACCCGCTGCCTAAAACAGCAAACTTAAATAAATTTGTTTCCGCCAAAGTTTATAAAAACTGTTGTTAAATTATTTTCAAAACAACAGTTTTTTGATTATTTAATTTTACTTTCAATTTCAAACAACAATTTATAATGAACTTTCTATTTTAATTTTTACAACAAATTTCAGACTGCGGTACGCAGTCGGGTAGATTTGCTGGTTATATGCGTTTTAAATTTATATTCTGTAAAATATTCTAAAACCAAAATTTATTGGGAATAACGAATCTACATCACCTTGTGGACCAAATTCTTCCATTTTATTCTTAATATTTTTATTTATTTCTACCATTGTACCTATATTTAAATCAAACCCAATTTTACTTGTAATATTAATTTCCCTACCTATTCTTAATAATGCAAATTGATATTTTCCGATTTTTCTATTTGTTTCATATTTCAAATAATTAATTCCATACATAATATACCAGCAACGTCTTTTTGATAATTCAGATATTTCTCCTAAATGAAATCGAACATCACTTGAAATAGTAAATATATTTTCATTTGGCCAACTTCCCACAGTTATTCCTAATTGCGTTTGATAATATTGATAATATAATCCGATATTTAAAAGTTCAGAATAGCCAATTCCAGAAGAAATGTTAAATTCACTTTGCCCAGAATATTTAACTGGTGAAAGTATATAAATTAAAAAAATTGATAATAAATATGATTTAATTTTCATAACTATCTCACATTTTATTTAGCATATAACGACGTTGCCAATAAGCTGCTGCCCAAAAGAGCAATGCCAAATAAGCAACACAATGATTTATATTTAGCCGTGCTTAACTTTACATGTAAGCACGGCGGAACTAAACTTCAATAATACTGCTAATGTTAATAGCAATGCCAAACAAACTTTTAATCTTTATTTCTGTATTCAACCCGAGCAATTACGGCAGTCAGCTTGATTGGCGGGTTATATTAAGCTTTTATTTATTAATTAAGCTCTCAACTTCAACCATACCCACTCAACAATACTTTACTTTCACATTCCGGACATACACATTTAACTTTTTCTTCCAACTCATTTATTATTTCTTCAACTTTTTCTTTTAATTTTCCAAGTTCACTCTTTATTTCTTCTTCTATTTTATTCAGTGAGTCTTTCTTTTTATTTGGAGCAAAGATTCCTCCATACCTTATCTTTCTAAATCCTTCTGGTAGTATATGTAGTAAAAATCTTCTGATAAATTCCGTGTCTTCTAATGGTAGTATTTCTTTCTTAGCTATGCCTCGTTTATCTTGCTTCTTGTAGTTCTTATATTCAAATCTTACTACTCCTTTTTCATAACTCTTTATTCTGCTATTGGATATTGCTACTTTGTGTGTATATCTCGATATATATTCTAACGTCCTTTCTCCATTGCTAAATGGTGCCTTCGAATATATTACCCATTTCTTTTGACTCAATTTATATAGGTAATTGTTAAACTCTTTTGATCTTGATAGTATTTCTATCTTTCCCGGAAATCTTAATTTCCCTTCCTCATACTTTTCTTTTAGTAACTCTATAAATTTTCCCATCATAACTTCTGACATCGCCCCTACCGGAAACATAAACTTCTTCGAATATGGTAATTTCTTAAATCTCCTTCTTTCAGTCCTCCACTTAATACCATATAATGTATATGTGGATGATATAACATCTGACTTCCCCATGTATGCAATAAACCGATGTAACCTATTCTTCCTCCAAAATGTCTTTTATCCTCTGAAAATTTATTTAGTACATAAAAGCTGCTCTTGAATAATATATCATATAATATCTGCTGATTGCATATTGATAGATTATTCAACTCCGATGGCAACGTGAATACAACATGAAAGTATGGTAATGGCAGATAATTCTTTAGGACATTTATTAACCATTTTATTTTCTTATTCTGGTTACATCTATTACAATGTCTGTCTCTGCATGGTCTTTTCTTTTCTTCTTCATATCCACATTCTTCATTTGTGCACTTAAATTTAACCGGTGACACGTTATCTGAAAAACAATTGATAATCTTTGTGATTACCTTTCTCTGTTTGTTCGATATGCCTTTGTGCTCCAAATATCTCTCTATTCCAGACTTTAATATATCTGATACTTTTATCATTAGAGCTTAACTTATTCATATTTTCAATGAACTGCCAATGCTTTTTTGGCTTAATATAACGGCGGCGCAAATAACTTGCCGCCCATAATTACAATTTTATTTAATAACGAATGGGAAAATTACCAAGAGCAGTTTTTAATTTATCTTTAGCAAAAACTGCGACTAAACTTTCTGAACATTGTTCACTTTTAACAAAAATGCCAAACAAAACTTTCAAACTATGTTTTTACAATTTTTCCCGACTGAGTTCGGTGGTCAAGTTGATTTGCTTGTTATGCTTTTATTTAAGTATAAATTTAATTACGAGAAACATTCTAACTTTTACAGATTTTGAATTTATTTTACCAGGTTCAAAGTCTGGAATATTTTCAAATAAAGTTTTAGAATATTCATCACAAATTCCACCTAAGCTTTTAACAATTTTTATATTTTCAACTTTCCCTTTTTCATCGACAATATAAGAAACTAATACTTCTCCAATTGCACCAACATTGTTAGGCCAGATAAATTTTTCATCAATATATTCTGATAATTTTTTGTTTTGAAAATTAAATTGAGGAATTTTATCAACTTCATAATATTCATAAACTTTACAACTATCTTGAATTTGACAAAATGTATTTTCAATTAATAATTGATTTAGAATGAAAAAGATGAAAATAAAACATTTCATAATTCTATTATTTTTTTCAAAAGCATAACGGCGGCGCAAATAACACGCCGCCTTTAATTTAATTTTTGCTAAATAACGAATTTCTAATTTTACAAAACAATGTTTAACTTTTTTCACAAACATTGTTTTTAAACTTTCTGAATTGCACTAACTTTAACAAAAAAGCTTAGTTAAACTTCCAATATTTCTGTTTACAAATTCCCGCCAAGTGAAAATGGCGGTCGTGTTGATTTGTTTGTTATACCGTTTTATTTTAGTGAATTTCAATTTCCATTTTCTTCAATAATTTTATCAATCAAATCATTTTCTCCAACTATATTTTCATTTCCCAAAAATCTTGAAACTTCCATATGTCCATCTTCAAAAACGTCAATTTCTGTTCTTTCTCCAACAAGAGTTAAAGTAACAAGAATTGTATCTGGTCTTGATCTTCCTAACGTAAAAAAAATATGAGCGTCTTCAAGTTTTTTTAGCAGTTCATAAATTGGATGAATCATTTTTTGTCCAAATTATTGGTATGAAATAATATATATATTAATAATTTTTTCAACGGTATAACGGCGTGGCAAATAACCCGTCCGCCCAAAACAACAATTTTATTTAATAACGAATGGTTTATTTTACAAAGCAGTTTTTAATTTTGTTTTACAAAAAACTGCGACTCACTTTTCTAAATTGCACTTCACTTTTACAAAATACTTAAATGAACTTCGAAACTTTTTGTTTACAAACCAAACCAGAATTGAGCGAAGCGGTCGGGTTGATTTGTTTGTTAGGCATTTTTTTTATTTAATATATTTTCCAAAATAAAGTAAACAGCATTTAACAAAGAAATTAATTCTCTTTTTTCTTTATGATTAAAACTATTTGATATATTTAGTTCATTTAGAATTTCTTTTTCAATTGAGTTTAATTCTTCCTCTGAATTTCTTGAAAATGCTTGAATTGCTTTTTGATATAATTTATCAAATGACATATTAAAATCTCCTTTATTTTTTAGTAAGGATAATAACCATTACCCATTAAATAAGCACTTGCAAATTCAGAACCGAGTTCATGTTTATAGATATCAGATTTGTATTTATTAGTTTCTATAATTTCTTCTCTATCTAAGACATATGGTTTAAGTTTGTGTTTTTTTTTGCTACCATAATTGTCATAACCGTTTAAAGTAAATGTTATTTCTATCTTTCTCGAATCTTTATATTCTTTAGCAATACGCCAAATTATAAGTGATATTTCTTTTGCAGTGGTTGAAAAATTATCAAAATCAATATCAGATTCTGCTAATATTATACCATTTTTTTCTTCTATCACATCATAACCATCACCTTTAATTATATTTATTATAGTACTTATTACAATAATTAAAATTATAATTGATAAACAACCAATTTTTTTTTGTTTCGTTTCTGCATTCATTTTACCACCTTTAATTTTCAAATGCCTAACGGCGGCACAAATAACACGCCGCCCATAATTTAAATTTTACTAAATAACGAATTTTAAATTTTACAAAACAATGTTTAACTTTTTTTTACAAACATTGTTTTTAACTTTGCTGAATTGCACAAACTTTAACAAAAAACTCTAATTAAACTTCCAAACAAACTTTTTACAAATTCCGCCGAGTGAAAACGGCGGTCGTGTTGATTTGTTTGTTATGCAGCTTTTAATATATTTCTTCAAGTGTTTTATCTGAAATTGTTAATAAATATTTGATTGATTTTCTATTCTGATGCTCATCTGTGTAATCGATTTGAAATTTATATTGATCTCTTATTTTTTCTTGGGTGATAATTATAAACCCACTAGTCTTATTGGCTATTTCAGAATTTGGTTCAATAGAAATATTCCCATTGTCATTTAGATGAATATTTATATTTGTTGCCATTCCACCTATATTTGAAAAATAAATTGAATACTTATTTGGTAATTCAATTATTTTAAGTAATTCAAGTTTAATTGGTTTTACAAAAGTCTGATTCATAAATTGAATATTTTCATCAACATCATTTAATTTATATCTTGATGAATATTCTGATACTTTGTTTTTCAAATCAATATTTTGTTTAATTCTTTTTTCTTGTTTCCATTTCTTAAAACCAGATATCATTTCCATTACAACTTGAAATCGAAATATTATATAAGCTATTGCAATTAAAACTGCCAAGATTTTTAGAATAAAATAATGTTCTGTTAACATTTCTTTCCCTATTTTACAAGCTGCATAACGACGTTGCGCCTAACCCGCCGCCCATAACAAGGAAGCAGAGTAAAACACAACTGATAAATATTAAACAGCCGTTGCGTAAATTGCGTCAGCAACGCAAACGGCTGTAAGTTAATTAATTAGAACGAACACTTAGAAAAAAATGCCGAATAAAAACTACACGCCAATAATTAGAAAACCGCTGAACAAAAACGGCGGTCGGGTTGAGGCGCTGGTTAGGCACTTTTTATTTATAATTTGAATAGTGTAAAAGTAAAATGTATTTATTTTTTAACTACAAAAACACCTTCGATTACATTGTTAGCTTTATCAGTTTCTTTCAATCTGTTTTTTGCATCAACCACTAATTTATAAGTATGTTTCCCCAACTTTTTAGGTATATATCTTGAGTCACCTTCAGTTGAGTATTCTACAATGCCATTTTTAAATTTCAATTTTGGTGTAGAGTAGTCCCAGTTTATTAATTTATTATCAACATAAAACTCTACATCATAAGATTTTGCGGGCACTTCTTGTTCACCACTATTTTCAATTCTATAATTAAATTCTACAGGATTATCCAGAGTTATATTTTCTGGGGAGTATTTGACATATGTAGCTTTGATATCATATATATCTTTTGATTGAGAAATAATATTTGTGCTTAGAACCAAAAATACACTCAGATAAATTGATATTCTAAAAATGACTTTCATAAATATCCCTTTCATTTGTGCCTAACGGCGTGGCAAATAACCCGTCCGCCCAACACAACAATTTTATTTAATAACGATTGGTAAAATTACCAAAGCAGTTTTTAATTTAGTTTTACAAAAATCTGCGACTCACTTTTCTGAATTGTACTTCACTTTTACAAAAAACTTAAATTTACTTCCCAATTTTTGATTTACAAATTCCCGCCAAATTAGCGAAGCGGTCGGGTTGATTTGTTTGTTATACATTTTTACTTTAAAACAGTTTGAATTTTCTTTTTTGATATTGTTGTTGCCAATTTACTCGATTTTATTGTGACGCCAATTACACTTACGTATATAAATATTGTAATAAATATGAAAGCATAAATATTTGGAATTATTTTTTGGAAATATAAAACCATACTTATAATTACAATGATAACGCCATTATTAAATAAGTATTTTCCACCTAATCTGTTAGTTTCAAACCAAACTTTTTCATCTTTCATCGTTTCTGGTAATCTTATTCCGTACCAATGATTAATTTTTACTTTTTGCAATATTAATGGAATTGATAATGCAATCATTAAAATTCCAACAAAGCCAGAAATTAGAAATAATATTTCCATATTTCCTCCAAATGTATAACGGCGGCGCAAATAACCCGCTGCCCTAAACTACAATTTTATTAAATAACGATTGATTTATTTTAAAGAGCAGTTTTTATTTTATCTTTAGCAAAAACTGCGACGCACTTTACTGAATTGTATTTCACTTTTACAAAAAACTAAAATTTACTTTCAAACTTTATTTTTACAAATTAAACCCAAATTAGCGAAGCGGTCGGGTTGATTTGTTGGTTATGTTGCTTTTTTTTACTCACGAATTAATATAATTTCATTAGTTACATTCCCATCTTGTATTGCATTTTATACAATCATATCTGGTGTTTTAAATTCAAATCTAAATTTTAATGGGGAATTCTCTGGATTAGTAATTATAATTTCGCCTTTATTTTCTGATGTGAACCAAGCTTGGCAAAGTTCCATATTTGTTAAAGATTCTTTTAATTCTGCTATAGTAAATTTATCAGCTTTTTTATCATAACCATAAAGTTGAATTACTCTGTCAAGTATTTTTCCGTTCTTTATTACTTTGCTATTACATAATAAACCATTTCCAAACTTCTCATTTTCAGAAATAAATATTGTTTCATCATCAAATTCACATTTCCAAGTTCCAATAAATTGTTTCATCAATTCAACTTGATCAAGTTTTTCATTCATACTCTGTGCCTTATTTAAATTTACAACAATTAGTATAAATCCTAAAATCACTAAAGTTTTACGAATTACCATAATTTATAAGATTCCATTTATTATTTCTATTGCAACATAACGGCGGCGCAAATAACTTGCCGCCCAAAACAACAATTTTACATAATAACGAATGGTAAAATTACTGGAGCAATGTTTAATTTTCTTAAAAAACATTGCGACTTAACTTTTAAAACATTGTTCCACTTTAACAAAAAACTAAAATAAAACTTCCAAACTTATTTTTTACAATTTCCGCCAAACCAGAACGGCGGTCAAGTTGATTTGTTTGTTATGTTGCTTACCATTTTTCTAAATTATTATCTCTAACTTTTACAAGTTTTTTATATTGCCTTTGTTGATTAAATGGATTTGCATTTTTATCATATCTGTAAATGTGTCTGAGTAATCCTTCCAACTCTTCAATTTCTTGAATTGAAATATTATCGTGAACTTCAAATAATGAAAAGTGTGTCCAACTTGATCCTTTTGATTTGCTTCTTGAATGTGAATTTAATCTTCCATGAATCCCAGATTTATCTCCTCTTGCCATTCCTACATAAATTACACTATAATCTTTATTGCTGTTTTTTTGCAGTAATAAATATATCCCTCTAGTATTTGAGGGAATATTTCTTCTTTCTTCTTTGGGAATAAATTCCGCACACCTTTTAATAAATTTCATTTTTGATACTGGCATATTTCCTCACAATTTTTGTTTGCAACATAACGACGTTGCCAATAAGCTGCTGCCCAAAAGAGCAATGCCAAATAAGCAACACAATGATTTATATTTAGCCGTGCTTAACTTTACATGTAAGCACGGCGGAACTAAACTTCAATAATACTGCTAATGTTAATAGCAATGCCAAACAAACTTTTAATCTTTATTTCTGTATTCAACCCGAGCAATTACGGCAGTCAGCTTGATTGGCGGGTTATATTAAGCTTTTATTTATTAATTAAGCTCTCAACTTCAACCATACCCACTCAACAATACTTTACTTTCACATTCCGGACATACACATTTAACTTTTTCTTCCAACTCATTTATTATTTCTTCAACTTTTTCTTTTAATTTTCCAAGTTCACTCTTTATTTCTTCTTCTATTTTATTCAGTGAGTCTTTCTTTTTATTTGGAGCAAAGATTCCTCCATACCTTATCTTTCTAAATCCTTCTGGTAGTATATGTAGTAAAAATCTTCTGATAAATTCCGTGTCTTCTAATGGTAGTATTTCTTTCTTAGCTATGCCTCGTTTATCTTGCTTCTTGTAGTTCTTATATTCAAATCTTACTACTCCTTTTTCATAACTCTTTATTCTGCTATTGGATATTGCTACTTTGTGTGTATATCTCGATATATATTCTAACGTCCTTTCTCCATTGCTAAATGGTGCCTTCGAATATATTACCCATTTCTTTTGACTCAATTTATATAGGTAATTGTTAAACTCTTTTGATCTTGATAGTATTTCTATCTTTCCCGGAAATCTTAATTTCCCTTCCTCATACTTTTCTTTTAGTAACTCTATAAATTTTCCCATCATAACTTCTGACATCGCCCCTACCGGAAACATAAACTTCTTCGAATATGGTAATTTCTTAAATCTCCCTTCTTTCAGTCCTCCACTTAATACCATATAATGTATATGTGGATGATATAACATCTGACTTCCCCATGTATGCAATAAACCGATGTAACCTATTCTTCCTCCAAAATGTCTTTTATCCTCTGAAAATTTATTTAGTACATAAAAGCTGCTCTTGAATAATATATCATATAATATCTGCTGATTGCATATTGATAGATTATTCAACTCCGATGGCAACGTGAATACAACATGAAAGTATGGTAATGGCAGATAATTCTTTAGGACATTTATTAACCATTTTATTTTCTTATTCTGGTTACATCTATTACAATGTCTGTCTCTGCATGGTCTTTTCTTTTCTTCTTCATATCCACATTCTTCATTTGTGCACTTAAATTTAACCGGTGACACGTTATCTGAAAAACAATTGATAATCTTTGTGATTACCTTTCTCTGTTTGTTCGATATGCCTTTGTGCTCCAAATATCTCTCTATTCCAGACTTTAATATATCTGATACTTTTATCATTAGAGCTTAACTTATTCATATTTTCAATGAACTGCCAATGCTTTTTTGGCTTAATATAACTATTTATTAAGCAGAATACCCGTCTCTTATTAAATGGAGCAAAAAAAGATGTTTATTCTACTTTTGGTTTTTCTAATATCTACTTAAAATTTTTATATCTTATTATAAACTATAATTTTATACAAAATTTTCAAACTTAAATTTGGTTCGCTATACTGAATTTTCTTCCGCTTTCCATTCCCAAATATCCAATTATTTCCTTCCGTTTTTCAATACCTAATATTTGCGTCTAACGGACTTCTTACACCGGTTCCGCTATTTAATACATGCGTATAAATCATTGTTGTTTTAACAGAACTATGTCCAAGTAATTCTTGTATTGTTCTAATATCGTAACCATTTTCTAGCAAATGGGTTGCAAAGGAATGTCTAAAAGCATGCGAACCGGCATGTTTTGTAATCTCAGCTTTTTTTAATATTTCTTTAATTTTTTTCTGAACTGTTGTTTCATGTAAATGGTGTCTGTAGTAAAAATTATTTTTTTCGGATAAAACAAATTTATCCGATGGAAAAATATACTGCCATCCAAATTCTTTTCCGGCGTTTGGATATTTTTCTCTTAATGCCATCGGCAAAATTGTTTCGCCTTTTCCGGCTTTAAGATCATTTTCGTGAAGCTTTTTACTTTTTAAGATGGTTTATTATCTCCGGAATTATTGAAGTCGGCAAAATTGTTTGTCTGTCTTTTTCCCCTTTGGAATCACGAACGGTAATCATTTTATAATCCATATCAATATCTTTAACTCGCAGCCTTAAAGCTTCTCCTAATCTTAAACCGCCTCCGTATAAAACCGAAATAATTATTTTTGTAACTCCGCTTAATTGTTTGAATATTTCCGAAATTTCATTTTTAGAAAATACTGTTGGTAATTTTAAATTTCTTTTTGCTCTTTTAACATTTTCAAGCCAGCCTAATTCTATGTTCAAAACTTTGTTATACAAATACATAATGGCATTCATTGCTTGGTTTTGCGTTGATGCAGAAACCTTTTTATTTACTGCTAAAAATGTTAAGTATTTTTCAAGATCTTTTTATCTAATTCCTTTGGATGTTTTTTGCCGTTGAATAAAATGTAATTTTTAATCCATCTTAAATATGCTTCTTCTGTTTTTCTGCTGTATCTGTGGGCTTTTAAAGTTAAGCTTACTTTATCAAGAAGTTTAGGATTTTTAGTAACTACTATTGCACTATTTGCTTTTTTTTCTATCAATTATTTGATGATAAATTAGTTACACAAAATTAAATAAATTATAGTTAAACTTCAATTATTTAAAATTGATTTTTATAATTATTTGCTTTCAAAAATTCTTCTTCGGGCTTGATTAAAATAAGATATAAAATACTATTTATTTTTTTTACTGCTCCGCACAATCAGTTACAATAACTAAATATTATATTAGTTTAATAATTTAATTTAATATAATGAATAATTTACCTTTTGTAAATACGTATAAATACTTACAAGTTAATTTTTCATTACATTAAATTTTATACTATTCTTAAGTTCTAAGTGAAATTCAATCTAATTTGATTTATCGATTTGAAAGAAGGAAGATATGTTAAATTTTTAATTGGAATTTAATGATTGTTTGTGAAGATAGTTACTTCTCTTTTGCAAGGGTTTGTATATCAATGTTTTTGTTGATTACTTAATCGATTGATAAAAATAATTCAAGATTTTATTTGAGTATTATAAGCTTTTTTGTTTCCATAAATTCACCCGATTTTAAAACATAAAAATAAACTCCGGAAGTTAGATTTGTTCCATCAAATTGAATTTTATAATTACCGGGTTTTTGAAATTGATTTACTAAATATTTTATTTCTCTTCCTAAAATATCATAAATGATTAATTGCACATTTGATGTTTCAAAATTCAGATTTGAAGGGATTGAATATTCTATTGTTGTATTTGGATTAAATGGGTTAGGATAATTTTGACTTAGGTAAAATTTATTTGGAATTTTTTCTTCAATATTTTTTTCAACATTTACTAAGGTTTCACCTTCAAGCAGCAAATATATTGCGGAATAAGGCGGGCACTCGATCTTTAAAGAATCATCTGTAGTAAAGGAATAAGGAGCAATTTCCAAATAGTTTTCTGGTCCACCGGAAACTTGGCTTGAACTTTCTCCGTTTACAAAAACCTTACTTGAAAATGTACCATCCCCATTTTCATCTTGAAGTTGAAACCAATAAATACGTTCACCAACTTCATAGTTTTTGAGATCGAGTTCTACAATTCTATTGTTCGCAGATTTATTTATTAATGTAATTCCAGCATGATTAGATGAGAAGTTGGACGCAAATGCAACAATATCTAATTTTGAATTACTATTCACTTTACTAACTTCAGATTTTACTAAAACATCACCAAAGTATTTTTGTAAATACATCATATGATAGAATGCCGGGTAAGGAGTAAAATCACTTACATTTGGTTCGCCTCTTGAAAACATACCATGATCATTACCTTCACTAAATCCATTTGATAAGTCCCATCTATTAACTAATCCATATCCTTGTTTTATTGCTTCACCAAGAACAAGTGTACTATGCATTCCGTTTATATGCGAAATCATTTGTTTTGAACCTACCGCAAAAATATTATACTCTGTTAAAGCAATTGGCTTTGGAGCAAGTCTGAATTCAGTAAGATCTTTTAGAACTTGATTCTTAAAATTTGATGTTCGTGTATATGAATCTAATATTACACTTGCATTAGAATTTTGGTCATATGGAGTGAAATAATTATGAACAATATAGAAATCGGGAACTTCTCCAACAACTGCCATCATTTTCTCATTCCAAGAAGTTTGTATTGCATCCCACGAAGTTTCCTCTTCGAAAGCTTGGAATCCTATAAAAATTTCATGACCAATTTCATCTGCGGCAGCTTTCATAGAATCAGCAAATACTAATCCTTGCTGACCATATATTTCGCCATTAATAAATTTTGGCTGCCCGTCTTTATTTAATGTTTGATCTATTTCATATCCTTTATTCCAGTTTCCAAAATTTTCATTTCCTATTTCCCAAAATTTTGTGCGACCATTATCATGTCTTACCCATTCGGCGGCATAATGTGCCGCTTGGGCAACCGGATTTGCTGAAGTTCCATAACGTGCATAAGCATAATTTACAGTAATTATTCCGGTTGAATTTACTGAATCAAGTAATCTGTAATAATTGTCAAGTGACATTGTCCAGTTTTCTTCATTCTTTCCAAACCAAACATTTACATCATTTGGGATATCCGATGGTTTATTGTTTGGAGCACGATCCCAGAAATATTCATTTGAGAGATTACCGCCTGGATATCTTAGAATATGCGGATTAAGATTTCGCAAGTTATTTACAACTTTAGCATTATCCCACATAATAGTTGAATAAGTATTGGCATTATTTCCATAAATATATTTTGGGATTTTTGTTATTGTATCGCCAAAATCAACGGTAACAACAAAATCAATTATTCCAGAAGGCTTTTCTACGTTTGTAAAATAATTTGGACTTTCAATTTCTTTCGGCTCCCAATCATTAAGAAAAAAATCTTGTTGGGAAAAATTAGTTTGCACAAAAATTAGAAAATTTATTTGTAAAAAAAGTAAAAGTCTAATTTTATTCATGAAATAATCCAAGAAATTTTATTAAAAGTAAATTTAAGTAATTCATATTATATACAATAATTTATAATCTGTCGCTTACAAACAAAAAATTATTGCGGCAATTAAGTATATGAAATTCAATTGAAGAGGTTTTCTGAGCACTATTAACTTTCTAAACATAAATTTAGAAATATTTTTTTACTTCTTTATTTTTAATGCAGTTAAGCTTACGGGACCCAACAATCCGGATTCATTTGGCTCCTAATTTTTTGCTGTAAACACACCATTTTTATCTAAGTTTTTCGATTCTTTTGCGGCAAAATTTATGTTGTAAAACTTTTTATAATTCTTCCCTTTTCTTTCCAAATCTATAATTCTGTTAGCCATTAGGTTTGTTACTAAAATCTCAAGTTTATTATTTTTTTTATATTTTGTGCAATCAATGTTTACTTTAAATAATGGCCCAACCAATGTAGAAATTTTTTCATCATTTAAATAAACTTCTGCCGATTCTAATACTTTGCCTAAATTAAGTTCACAATAATCAGTATTGAAAGCGGGATTTTCAAATGTTGTTTTATATTCAGCTGTGCCCGAAAACCATTTATGTTCTTCCGAAATTGATGTCCAAGTTTTCAATTCTTTTGTTGTAAAAGATTTGGGAATTATTGATCCGCCTTTAATAAACTCAATTTCCCAATTCCCATTTAAAGTTAAAGTGCTATTTGTAAATTCATAAATTGGATATTCCATAATATTTTGTTTGGTATTATACCACTGCAGAATTAAAGATTCTCCTTTCGCTAATTGAAGATAAACTTGCGAACTGTTTCTCCATGTGAAATAAATTTAATTTTAATTTTTAGTTTTCTATATGTCTCTTGTCTTTCGTTTAAATTAAAGAGACCGGGAACATCATTTGGAAAATTATTTTCAAAAATTATTTCTGCTCCATTTTGTGCAAGATCTAAAATTTTCTGTATAGTTTCTAAAGGAATAAACCTGCCTTCAGGCACAATAATCGTTTTATATTCAGCACCAGTAGAGATAATTTTTTCATCATCAAATTTTAATTGTTGAATTTGTTTATCTGAGATATAATTAAAAGTATATCCATTCTTTTGATAAAAAACTTATATCATCTTTTTCAAATCCTTTTACTCCATAAATTGGTGTTATTTCAACTCCGCCAAAACCCGCATTTTTAATTTCTTCAAGATTTGCAGTTAAATCTTTTTTATTTACTGCGCTTCCATGCCACCACCATCTTATCCAAGGTTCTGTTTCATTATTTACTTTCGGCCATTTAGCAGTAGTATTTTTCTTAGATGAAAATGAATAAAAAAAGTCATAAATATTACAACGAGAATTAAGTAAGATAGGATTGGTCTTAAACTTTTTATTTTCTCAACCATTGCAGAATAATTCAAAGAAACCTCTGAATCCGTTAGCTAACGGATTCAAAATATCATTCCGGCCAGCCTGCCAGTAAGCAAGTTTGCGTTTATTGCAAGACCGGAATCCAAAAATCTTATTCTGGATTCCAGAACTTTAACAACGGATCGAGCGAATGACAATCACAATTGATTAATTTTTCTGAAGTTACTTGTAATTTATTTTGAAATAGGAGTTATCTTAAATGAATACTCGTATCCTTTCTTACTTGGGAAAATTAAATATTCATTATGCGGCATAGCTCCCCAGCTATCGTCACTTCCCAAACCCATCATTTTATGATCAATATGTAACTGAATCAAATCATTTTTTACAATATCCTTTGTGTGCCTTAAATCTTTGTCTTTATCAAGACCCGCATCAAAATCACTTATATAATTATGTAGTGCATTAAATTCAAATAATTTTTCTGATTCAAACTTTAAACCTATGCCATCTTCATTTACTAATTTTAGACAAGACACATCTGTTCGATGTCCATTTTCTTGAGGTCGGATATAAGGAACATACATATCGCTTACTTTCGATTTATATAATCCAAAATGTGTTGAGTATTTTCTATCTGTATAATTTTCAATCGGGCCTCTTCCAAAATATTCTATGTTTTCAAATTCTGAGGGAAGAGTTGCTTTCATTCCAATTCTTGGAATTACGTCTTTTGAAGTATCATTGCTAAAAAATTTATTATTAACATTAACTTCACCATCTGCATAAAAAGTATAATCAACATTCCATGTTGAGTTTACATTTTCGAAATCATATATCAAAGAAACATTATAAGATCCATCGCCATTTTCTGCAAGATTATGAGATTTAATTTTTAAATCACTTTCAGAAGCAACTTTCCAAGGTTGACATTTAACTGCCATTTTCCAACCGTAATCGTTATCGGTTGGTGCGCGCCAGAATGTTGGTCTAAATCCTTCAACGTTTTTAATAAATTCTTTTCCCTTAAAATTATAAGAAGTAATTATTCCTTTGTTAAGATCAATTGTTGTTTTATAATTTTCGCCGGAAATTAAAATTTCATCATCATTTTCATTTACAGAAATTTCACTATTATTTTTTGATGAATTAAGAATAGGTTTAGTTTTTATAGGAATTCTAAATTGTTCATTTGCAACTTCATAATCATTTGGAAGAATTGAACTTTCATCTTTAATAATTTTTACGGAAAGATTTAAGAAATAATTTTTACCAATATTTTTTTCTAAATCTTCAACATTAATTTTAAATCTTTTTTTGGCTTGAGGTACTATGCCAATATTTTCTTCAGTTCCTTCTTTTATAATTTTTCCGTCAACTTCAATTGACCAATCAAGATAATAGTTCTTAAGTGTTTTAAAGAAATAATCGTTTGAAATTTCAAATTCTCCGTTCAATAAATCTATTGGTTGAAATGAAATATCTTGGTAAACTTTTTTCACTTCATAACTGTGAGGCTTTAGAGTTCTATCCGGATAAACAACACCGTTAATTAAAAAATTTCCATCCGAAGGAACATCTTTCGGTCCGTAATCTCCGCCGAATGTCCAATATCTTTTATCGCCAACTTTTTTCAAAATTCCTTGATCAACCCAATCCCAAATAAATCCGCCTTGTAGATTTGGATATTTTTTAATCATATCCCAATAATCCTTTAAATTTCCCAAACTGTTTCCCATTGCATGAGCATACTCACATTGAATCAGCGGACGATCGTGATAATTTTTTGCATAATTTTCCATATCCCAAATTCTATCATACATTGGAACATAAATATCGGTGTTCCACTCCATATTTGCTCTTTCATATTGAACTAGTCTAGTTTCATCACGTTGTTTAATCCAATTGTAAGTGTTGTAAAAATTATAACCGTTACCGGCTTCATTTCCTAAAGACCAAATTATTACGCTTGGATGATTTTTATCGCGCTCAACAGCGTTTTTAGTTCTGTACAAATGCGCTTCTAACCAATTCGGATTATTACCAAGAGTTTGACCATTTTGAAGATTATATCCCATTCCGTGGGATTCGATATTTGCTTCGGCAACTAAGTAAAGTCCATATTTATCGCATAGCTCATACCATAAATCCGGTTGAGGATAATGACTCGTTCTTACCGCGTTTACGTTTAACTCTTTCATTCTCTTAATATCCAACATCATAGTTTCTTCATCAACAACTTGACCGGTTAATTGATTAAACTCATGAAGATTTACACCTTTAATTAAAATTGGTTTTCCATTTACCAATAACAATCCTTCTTTAATTTCAACATTTCTAAATCCAAATTTGTAAGGAATAATTTCTTCAACTTTTCCAGTTGATGATTTTAAATAAATAAGCAGCGCATAAAGATTTGGAATTTCGGCCGACCATGATTTTACATTTTTAATTTCATTTTGCAAATTAATTTTCTGAATACTATTCTTTTTAATATTTAATGATTTATTTTCTGAAAATATTTTTGTTCCGGATTCATCTATCAATTCATAACTGATTTGCTTTTGCATATTTTTATTTAGATGATTTTTTATTTCAACATCAATATTAATTTTTCCATCTTTGAAATTATTTATCAATGTTGATTTCACAAAAAAATCTCTAACTCTAACTTTTGGCTGAGAATAAATAAAAACATCTCTTGTAATTCCGCTTAATCTCCAAAAATCTTGGCATTCCAAATAACTTCCGTCAGTCCACTTAATTACTTCAACAGCTAAATTATTATTTCCATTTTTAACAAAGTTTGTGATGTTAAATTCAGCCGGAGTTTTGCCGTCTTTTGTAAAACCAACTTTCTTTCCGTTTATCCAAATGTAACCGGCAGATTTAATAGATCCAAAGTGAATGAAAATTTCTCGGTCATTCCATTCATTCGGCATTTCAAATTCTCTTTTATAATATCCAAAATAATTATTTTCCATATCAACAAACGGCGGAACTTGAGAATTATCAAAAGCCCATTCGTATCTTATATTTGTATAAATCGGAATTCCATACCCCTGAATTTCCATATTTGAAGGCACGGGAATTTTATCCCATTTTATTGTGCTAAAATCCGTTTCACCAAAATTTTCAATTCTATTATTTATTCCTTGACGAAAGTTAAAATCCCAAATTCCGTTTAACGAAATCTGCCATTCCGAATTTTCTCTTCGATTTGTTTTTGCTCTATCAATATTGGTGAAAGTCATAAATGTAGAATGTGGTTCTTCTTTATTTATACTTTGAATATTAGGATTCTCAAGTTCCGGATGAGGTAATCGATCATATTTTTTTTGTTTCTGAGCAAAGTAAACATTTGAAAATATTATAGCAGCCAATAAAACATATAGTAATTTCATTAAACTCTCCAAAGATTAATTTTCTTTAAGTACACTACAATTTTTTACAAAAAATTTTAAATATTTTTTAATGTGAGTTTTTAAATAATTTTCAAAATCTATTTTATTATTAATTATTTACGATTACGAATTTTCAGATAGAATTCGTTTCAATTTTAAATACAATAGAATGATCAGAAGTGAAATTTTCCGGAATAATAATTTTAAGTCCGTTTTCTTCTTGCATCCAATTAATTTTTTCTGAACTTCCAAGTAAACTAATATTTAGTAGTTGACAATTTTCTAATAGATTAGAAATTGATGCTAATGCTTTGATTTCAATAGATTTATTTTTAGGAATTCCTAATAAGAAAACATAAAGCACATTATCTTTTTTGGTAAATCGAATATCTTCGGATGTGAACTTAGTTTTATTTTCATTGAACATTCCGCTCGCTACTTTTGAAGGTCCTTCTCCATAAATTTTCCAAGGACGCGTTCCGTAAATAGCTTCTCCATTTATTTTCATCCAAACAGAAATTCCTTTCAGAAATTTTTCTTCAAGAGTATCAATTGTTCCATCGCCTTTAATTGGAATACTTAAAAGTAAATTTCCATTTTTACTAACAATATCAATTAATTGATGAACAACTTGCTCAACAGTTTTATATTTGTTTTCATCAAATATTTTTTTGCTATAATGCCAACTACCTATGCAAGTGCAAGTCTGCCAAGGGTTTTGTTTGAATTCATTCGCAAAACCTCTTTCAATATCTTCCACCAATCCAGCATTATGATTGCCTTTCATTTCTTTAGCATTAACAACTGCTTCAAGTTGTCCCTTATTCCATAACATACTTGAATTATAGTAATGGGCCGTTATATCCATTCCATATTGCCTAAGTGGAAGTTCAAAATTATCAAAATAAAGAAGATCCGGTTTATATGTATCAATCAAATCTTTGCAGCGAAGGAACCAATTTTCTGCAAATTTTTTATTATCTGGAATTTCTTCAGTCCAAAGTCTATCATTATTATCATGCCAATCATTTATTTCACTTATTGAATTTAATCCATTTGGCATAACCATATTTGGTCCGGTATATAAATCTTGCGGATCAAGCCCTTCCCACCATTTACATTTTCCATCATCTTTTGATAAAGAAGCTGCATCATATCTTATTCCGGCGTTTGATCCTTCACCATCATATCCGTAAGCTGTTTGAAACCAATGCCAAGCATGAGCTGAGTGATTACTTACTCCAAAATAAATTCCATTTTGTCTTGCAAGTTTTTCCCAAATTCCAACAATATCTTTTTTCGGACCAATTTTTGTTGAATTCCAGTCGTGATATTTTGAATTATAATTATCAAAATTATCGTGATGATTTGCTAATGTAACAAAATATTTTGCTCCGGCATCAACATATAATTTCATAAGAGAATCGGGATTCCAATTTTCTGCTTTCCACAAATTATCAATTTCCATAAATCCAAATTTTGAAGGATGACCATATTTTTGCAAATGAAAATCATATTGATTATTTCCTTGAATATACATATTTCGTGCATACCAATCGCCTTGTTCCGGAACACATTGCGCCGACCAGTGTGCCCAAATTCCAAATTTTGCATCACGAAACCAATCCGGACATTTATAATTTTTCTCAAAAGATTCCCAAGTAGGTTCAAATATTCCACTCTGAATATTAAAATCTTTCTGTTCTTGGGCTATAATTTTACTTGTAAAAATTTGAATAGAAAAAATAATAACGATTAGAATCTTTGAAGTTAAGTTCATTATGAAACCTATTTAATTATTATTGAATCACTAATGATTATGAAACTTCTAAAAAATTAAATTAAAGGTACTTGTCATTCCCACGAAAGTGGGAATCCAGAGAGAATTCAATAGATTCCCGTTTTCACGGGAATGACATTTTGAATATTTCAGAAGTCTCGATTATTTTAATTCCTCATCGAAAACAACGGCAACTTTACCGCATTTACCGGAAGCCATTACTGCGTATGCCTCTTCAACTTTTTCAAGAGGAAATCTATGAGTTATTAAATCTTCCGGGTGAATTCCCCATCTTACAATTCGTTCAACAAGTTCTTCCATTCTCCAAATATTAGTAACCCAAGATCCATAAATTGTTTTTTGATCATGTATAATATCCGGCGATGGATTGAATGTACATGATCCGCCTTCTCCAACAAATACAATTTTTCCCCATTTTCGTGCAGCTTGAATACTTAACAGTCTTGCTTTATCATTTGCAGAACATTCTATTGATTTTTCAACTCCATATCCGCCGGTTAAATTTTTTATTTCATTAACATTATTATTTCCAGCTTTAAGAACATAATTGAACAAACCGGTATTTTGTGCAATTTCAATTCTTTCGTCAATAACTTCAACACCAATAATATTTTTTGAACCAAGAGCTTTGCATAACATTGCGGCAGCTAATCCAACCGGTCCCAAACCAGTTATTAATACAGCATCATTTCCGGAAATTCCAATTTTTTCAATTGCTTCATATACTGTTCCAAATCCGCATGCAACTTGAGCTCCATCTGAATATGATAATTCATCCGGCAGTAATACCAAATCTTTTTCTTCTGCTAGTAAATATTCTGCCATTCCGCCATCGCGCTGCCAGCCGTATGCCCTTCGATATTCGCTTGTGCACGAAATCATGTAACCTCTTCTGCAATCATTGCACACACCGCAACCCGAAATATGATAAACAATTACTCTATCATTTTCTTTAAATCTTCTGCAGCTGGGACCTACTTCAATAATTTGACCGCAAGGTTCGTGTCCGGCAATCATACCGGATTGATATCCTTCCGGACCTTTTCCCAAATGTTCGTGATAAATGCATCTAATATCTGAACCGCAAATTGTTGACGATTTAACTTTTATTAAAACTTCTCCATGTCCAGGTTTTGGAATATCAAATTCCATTAACATTGTTGAACTATTGCCCGGTAAAACTGCTCCTTTCATTTTCATTTAAAAATTTCCTTAAATAATTTTAGTTAAGAGGGAATGTTTCCATTTAGGTCCCAAAGATCTTCCCAAGATTGATTATCTTTCCAAAGAAATACTTGACCTTTTATTAATCTGCAATTCTTATCAATTTTAGAAATTTCTTCGATATCTTCATTAGTAAGCTGAGTATTTATAATAGCATTTAGATTTTCCATATAATGATTGACAGAAAATGGTATTGGAATTTGTCCACGCTTAACTGCCCACGCTAAACTCACGTCGGATGGTCTTACATTTAATCTTTTAGAAATTCTTTGTATTACTGGATCTTCTAAATCAACTGTATCATCATTTGTTCTATCGCGATCCGGTCTTCCGGGTGAACCAAGCGGACTATATCCAATAGGTTGAATATCATTTTCAATGCAAAAATTAAAAAGTTCCGGCTGCTGAAAATGCGGATGCAATTCCATTTCATTACATGATGGTTTAATTTTACAATCTCTTAAAACCAATTTCAATTTTGGGATTGTCATGTTTGAAGTGCCAATATTTTTTACTAATCCCATCTCAACTAAACTTTCCATTTGCTGCCAAGTTTTCATGTAGTTTTCATGAATATAGGGTTTTGCATTAGAGCTTCTTGCACTTACATCACATTTTGGTGGATGGTAATTTGGAAATGGCCAATGAACTAAATATAAATCTAAATAATCTAACTGAAGATCACTCAAAGATTGTTTGCATGATTCAATTACTTGATCATGTTTATCATTCCAAACTTTTGATGTAATCCACAATTCTTCCCTTTTAACAATCCCTTCTTTCAAACATTCATTTATTTTCTTGCCAATTTCTTTTTCGTTTCCGTAAACAGAAGCACAATCAATATGCCTATATCCGCCAATGATAGCATTTTTAACAGTTTCGGCAACTGTTTCAGAATCGACAGAATCTGATCCGAATGTTCCTAAACCAATTACAGGTATTTCACTTCCATTATTTAATATTTTAAGTGGTACATTTTTAGGTTTAATTTCTGAATTCATATTTTTTCCTAAATTTTAGACTAACCAATACGTTAATTTTTTCCACCTTTGGTTTTTATTTTATGAGGCTTCCGACAAATTAAAAAGTGAGAATTTCATAGTTTACAATCCGTCTGCTGACCGCTAACGCCAATAATACTTTGAATCAGTTAGCTAACGGATTCAGAAGTAACCATAAGCTAAAAATCAATATTTATAAATCTAACAGTTGAATAATCTTTCGTAAAAATCCAAGCAATAAAAAATATTTTCTAAAATATTTATTTAATTGAAAATCGATAAATAGTAATCTGTTTATACGTTTCACCGGGTTTTAATATTGCGTTTGGAAAATCTTTTTTATTTGGTGAATCCGGATAAACTTGAGACTCAAGACATAAGCCAGTTCTAAAATTATATTTTATATTATTTTTCCCAATTGATGTTCCATCCAAAAAATTTCCGGAGTAGAATTGCAATCCAGGCTGATCTGATAATATTTCCATAAATCTTCCGGAAGTTGAATCATACAAACTTGCAATATTTTTCAAACTTCCATCATAATTATTAATTGCCCAGTTGTGATCATAACCTTTTCCGAATTTTAATTGTTCAAAATCATTATTAATTCTTTCTCCAATTTTTGTAGGTTTTCTAAAATCCATGGGAGTGTTTTCAACTTTTTCTAATTCACCGGTTGTAATTAATCCCTTATCAACCGGAGTAATATAATCAGCATCAATCTTCAGCTTGTGATCCAAAATTGTATTTTCAAATGATCCACTTAAATTAAAATACGAATGATGAGTTGGATTTGATATCGTTGGTTTATCAGTCGTTGCAGAATACTCAATTTTAAGTTCGTTGTTATTTGTTAAAGTATAAGTAACATGAATATTCATATTTCCCGGATATCCCTCTTCTCCATCTGGACTTGTGTAAGAAAGTTTTAAACTTTCACCTTCTTTATTTTGAATTAACTCGCTCTTCCATAAAACTTTATTAAATCCAATTTTACCGCCGTGTAAATGATTTTCGCCATCATTAATTGTAAGTTGAAATTCATTTTCATCAATTTTAAATTTTCCTTTACCAATTCTATTTCCGTAACGTCCAACTGTTGCACCGAAGTAAGAAGTTCCGTTAACATAATTTTCAAGATTATCATATCCCAAAACAATATCTTCAAATTTTCCATTTTTATCCGGAACGAAAAGCGAAACAATTGTTGCACCATAATTGATTATTTTTGCTTCAATGCCTGAAGAATTTTTTAATGTAAATAGATAAACTTCACGACCGTCATTTAGTTTTCCAAAAAGTGTTTTGTTTTTTTGTGTAACTTTTTTTTCATCGGAGCTGCATGATATTATAGTTAATAACGTAAACATCAAAAAAAATAAATTTAGTTTTATCATTTTATTTCCCGCTGGTTTGATTTAATAATTAAGATTGTGTTTTTATAAAGTTATTTTCTTTTTAACCAAACTGACATTTCACCAATTCCTCTATGCGACCAAGCATAATATGGAATTAACTTAAGCTCAGTCTGCTTACCGTTTTCTCTCTCAACATTTCCTTTTATTTCAACTATTCCATTTAGATTGGCTTCATTAAATTCAGCAGAAAAATTTGCTTCATCCGGAACAACTATATCAAATATTTTTCCTTCGTTATCTATCCCTTCAGCACAGTAAACAATTGGTCCTCGTTCAATTGCCACCATATTTTTATCATCTATTACACTTTCATTTGCAATAACTTTTTTAATTTCCATAGGCAGATTAAGTTCTAATAAAACTCCACTTTTCCACTTTCTATCTAAAGTTAAATATCCTTTTTGAAAATTATAATCAATTATTTCATTATTCAACTTTATTGAATATTTATTTTCTGTTTTATCGATATAAGAATATAAATTGCTTGGAATTGGAGAATTTTTTGTCCATCCGGGAATTCTAATTTTTAGAGTGAATTTAATTTCTTGTTCGGTTTCAATCTTAAAATTTATTTTTCCATCCCAAGGATAATTATTACTTTGGATAATTTTAAATTCATTTTCACCAACTTTAATTTTTGTCTCATTTGCAATAAATAAATTTACATAAACCGTATCACTATTTTGAGCGTAAATATAATCGGAAACCGAAGGTAAGAAGCGGATAATATTAGAGGGACAACATGAACAATCAAACCATTCTTTTCTTGTTAACGCACCTTGATTGAATTTATAATTTCCATCCGAAGTAAGGCAGTTCGGGTAAAAAAACGAATCTCCGCTTAATGAAACTCCGGCAATCATTCCGTTATAAAGAGTTCGTTCTAAAACATCAATATATTTTGAATCGCCGTGTAAGAGAAACATTCTGTAATTCCAATAAACATTGCCTATTGCAGCGCAAGTTTCATTGTACGCCGTTAAATTTGGTAATTCATAATCATTTCCAAATACTTCACCGTGATGCAATGCACCAATTCCGCCGGTAATATAAATTTTCTTCGATACAACATTTTCCCAAATATTATTAATTGCACTCAAATAATTTTTTTCATTCATCATGGCGGCAATATCTGTCATTCCAGCATACATATAAACAGCTCTAACTGCATGCCCAACTGCTTCGTTCTGCATTATAACCGGTAAATGATCTTGATTATATGAACCATATAATTTATGTCCGGTAGAATCACCGCGAATATCCAAAAAGAATTTTGCTAAATTTAGATATTTAATATTATCCGTAGCTTTGTACAATTTTATTAATCCGGTTTCGATAATTTGATGTCCCGGCGGAGTAAGAAGTTTTTCATTACCGAATGTATTATCAATCAAATCTGCATTTTTCAAAGCGATATTCAGAAAATTTATTTTTCCGGTTGCACGATAATGAGCATAAGCAGCTTCGTATAAATGTCCGGCATTATATAATTCATGGCTTGCACCTAAATTAAACCAACGCGGACCGTGCTTAACCCAATTTGCGGGTGTTGTTGTAGAATCTATAGTTTTCCAAGTTGTTAAATATCCGTCGTCTTCTTGTGCGGCAGCAATTTTCTCAATTATATCATCAATATATTTATCCAAAATTTTATCGGGATTTGTCTGCAAAGAATATGAAGCACCTTCTATTATTTTGTAAACATCGGTTTCATCAAAAGGCATTAACCCTTCATATTTTCCTTCAAGTAAACCGCCGGCTCTTTCAAAATTTCTAATTCTGCCTTCTTCTTCACATTTATTAAAACCAAATGGAATTGTAATTTCACGATTTGTATTAACTCTTTCATTCCAGAAATTATCTGTTAATTTTACTTTTGTAAATGGTACAGTTGAAATTGGATAATTATTTTGAGGAGGTTCAATTTGAAAAGCATAGTAATTAATAAAAAATATTAAACAATAAATTAAAATAAACTTAACTTTTTTTATAAATTGCATTTTTTCAGCCGAATTAATATTAGAACAATTAGAGTTTAATTAATTTTTTGATACACGTATAAGTTCTGCACTGTGCTCTTTTATTTCAAATGAAATTGAATTTTCAAATGAACCAATATCTTTTTTTTTCCAAAGATTTCTTACACTATAATTTTTATCAGTCAATCCTAATTTTTCCCACTCCAAGATAACATTTTTGTTACTATCATTAATATTAAAAACTCCAATATATTTATCATCTGAATCTGGAATATCTGCCATCCAGACTATAATTCCATTCTCATTATAAACTTCATGATTATTATAACTATTTTGATTTACTTCAAGAACCTCTTTATTAGAAATTAATGAAAGTGTAAAATCATCATTGTCAGAAAGATTTCCGCCAAACATTAAAGGTGATCTAAAAATCGATTACAAAGATACTATAATTCAATTATTAAATTATTGTATGCTTGTCCGCCATCATTATTTTTTAAGGAATACATATCTGTATTCCAAGGATAAATACTATTCCTATCGGCTATTTCATTTGCTTTGTTATTTGTATTCTTAATTTGCAAATTTTGCTATACGGCTTGTCGCGGAATACCTCGCATAATGTGAATTCCAAATATTAATCCTAAACTATGAATATAATCCGCAAGCGGCTTGAATCCTTTTCCATTTGATGAAGAAGGGAAACGATTTTCAGCCGGAATTAATCTTCCAAATTCATCCATATCTAATTTTGTAAATTTTCTATATCCATGTGATTTTGCATTTGGTTCATACCATTGAATATCGACAACAATATATTGCCATCCATATTGTTTAAGATATTTTACCATGTAATCGACATTTGCTTTTACTTCATCTTCCGAAACTGTTGTACCAAAACAATCCCAGCTATTCCATCCCATCGGCGGAGTTACATTTAATAAAAATTTATTTACCTCAATTTTACTTGTAGAACATGAAAATGTTAAAAATGCGATAAGTATTAAAAATCTATTTTTTATTGTAAAATTTATTTATTAAAATAATTTTTCACTTCGTTTCATGAAAAAACATTTCAGCCGGAATTATTTGTTTTTTCATTCCCGGACCTTCAATACTTGCATTTAATTCTAAACCGCCGCCGGCTTGAAAAAATTCAAGTTCAATTTTATGGAAACCTTTTTTCAACGAAGCAAAACCTTGAACTTCAATTGGGGCATGTCTTCCGTCGTTGCTAATTAATAATTTTCCATCAATATATAATTTTGTTCCGTCATCAGAATTTGCATAAAAATTATAAAAGCCGTCTTGTGGAATTTTAATTAAACCGGAATATTTTACGGCAAAATCAGACCCATCGCTATTTTCGGGAATTTTAATCTGATCAATAAGTCCTTCACTAACTAATTTTAATTCGTCAAAGTTAGGAAGATTCAATAGCGCTTTTTTATAATAATTATAATTTAATTTTGGCTTAGGATTCTTAACATCAATAGCATTTCCAATACTTGAATTTAATTCACCATCTAATTTTAAAACTACTACAGATTTAGAAGGTAAATTAACAGTTAAATTATTTTTTGATATTTCAAAATCTGAAAACTCAGTTGGTTCAACATTATTTTGATTATCAAATGAATTTAAGGCGTTCATTTCATCGGAAGTTAAAATTCTTCCGGTAACTTTGCCGTTTATAAATTTCTCTAAATTAATTTTTACATTTTCATTGTGGTTAGGATTTACATTACATAAAGAAATGTGAACAACTCCATTTGAATTTATTGATGCAGTTGCATTAACAGAAGAAATAGATTCTCCACCAATAGAATATTGAGAAGAATGCAATTCAATAGGCAAATTTATTGCACCTTTATGAACTTTATACATTTCAAAGACATGATACGTTGGAGTTAAAACCATTTTTTCATTATCTGTTAAAATCATTGCTTGAAGTACATTAACCATTTGCGCAATGTTTGTCATTTTTACTCTATCTGTATATTTATGAAAAATATTTAAATTACTTGCCGCAACAATTGCATCTCTCAAAGTGTTTTGTTGATATAAAAACGATGAATTTGTTCCGGGTTCTACGTTATGCCAAGTTCCCCATTCATCAATAATCAATGCAACATTTTTTGCGGGATCATATTTATCCATTACCTTTGTATGCATTTGAATAAGTTCATCCATTCTCAAAGTTTTTTGAATAACAGAAAACCAACCGCTTTCGTCAAAATCTGCTGCCGTTTTTGAATTATTTGTGTAATAATGCATACCGATTCCATTAATAACTTTACCGGCAATTTGCATAACATCATCAGTCCATAATGTATCATCAACATTGGGACCAGAAGCAATTTTATAAATTTGATTGCCCGCATAATTTTTTGCATACGTTGAAAAAACTCTTGCCAAATCTGCGTAATACGCTGGTCTCATTCTTCCGCCGCATCCCCAACTTTCATTTCCAATTCCCCAATATTTTACTTTCCATGGTTTTTCTCTTCCATTTTTTTTTCGTAAATCAGACATCGGATTTCCGCTTTCAGAAGTTGTGTATTGAATCCAATCTGCAAATTCTTCAACTGTTCCGCTACCAACATTTGCACTGATGTAAGGTTCTGCTCCAATAATTTCGCATAAGTTTAAAAATTCATTTGTCCCAAAACTATTATCTTCAACAACTCCGCCCCAATTTGTGTTAACCATAGATGGACGATTTTCTTTTGGACCAATTCCATCCATCCAATGATATTCATCGGCAAAACATCCGCCGGGCCAACGTAAAACCGGAACCTCCAATTTTTTTAATGCTTCAAGAACATCATTTCTGTATCCATTTGTATTAGGAATTTTTGAATTTTCACCAACCCAAATTCCGCCATAAATACAGCTTCCTAAATGTTCTGCAAACTGTCCATAAATGTTTGGATCAATATGACAGCCGAGTTTATCTAAATCAATAATGATCTTTGTCTCATTCAGATTTTGTGATAAAATTGGATTTGTACAAATAAAAAGCACAGTTAAAATTGAAATAATTTTACTGATATAAAGTTTTGAAATTCGCATTTAACATTCCTTAAATTTTAAAAAACCTTTTTAACCTAATTTATATATGATTAATATTTTAATAAATTTTAATTACAGCAAACAAAGTTCCAATCACAATAAATGCAATAACAACCGACATTAAAAATCCGAACCAATCTTGCTTATTCCATTTGTACATTTCTAATTGAGTATTTGGAAAAAGTAAAACTTCTTTAGTTTTCTCCGGATTTGCTAATGATTTA
This sequence comes from Ignavibacteriota bacterium, assembly GCA_016708125.1. Classification (NCBI taxonomy): domain Bacteria; kingdom Pseudomonadati; phylum Ignavibacteriota; species Ignavibacteriota bacterium. The sequence goes on from JADJGF010000001.1 coordinate 75,265, forward strand.
TTTATATCATCTATATCAATTTGCGGACCTAAACCTCTTACTCTTGTTCTCATTTTCATAAAGAAATTATGACTAATTTTTTCATCATCGGGTTTTGTTAGCAATGAAACTAAAATTAACACTATGAACGGAAAAAATAGTCTTATCATTAATCTTAAAGTTTCATTTAATGCATAAGGATATTTATTAAGTTCGAATCCAATTGTTTTAAGAAACATTAGTTCCGGAAAGAAATAACCTTGTGCTTCTAAAATTCCTTCATCATTTACTTTTGGTTGTTTTGACCAGAAAACAGATTTTGAGATTTGTACAAATTCTTTTGAAAACTTTTCACCAACTTCTAAAGTTTTCGGTACAACTAAATTTAAATCTCCATTTTCAATTTTTTGGTTAATTAATTCAATTTCAGCGTTTCGTTCTTGCACATCAATTTCTCTTGCGATATAAGTTCTAACAACTGGTTCCGGTTCTGTTTTTAAAAGCATCCATTCACTAATTCTAATATCTGCTGAAAGACTTGATATGAGAACGGGAATAATGTAAAATAAAAATAGTGTTATTAAAATTGAAGTCCACGCACCAATTTTATTTGATCTTCTCCATTTTAGCCCTAACCAGAAAGCTGCAACAAAAATGACAAAAAATTCCCAAATAAATTTCAAGATTTCAAAAATGTTACTAAACTGAGTTGCAATTATTGCACTTCCAATAAAAAAAACAGCACCAAAAATTCTTCCTATCCAGACATAATGAATTTCACTTTTTCCATCAAAGATTGGTTTGTACACATTATGTAGTAATAAACCAGAAACCGTTAACATCAATGCTGTAGCAGTTGACATAAGAGCAGCCATTAAAGAGGCAATCATTATTCCAACGAGACCAAATCCAACCGGACCAAGTAAATCGCGTGTTGCATAACCCCAAATTAAATCTGAATTTTGAATTTTGCCTGAATAAAGAAGAATTGCTGCTAATCCTAATAATCCCCAAAGAATTGTACAAAACCTTTTTATAAAAACTCCCGTAACAAAACCAAATCTTGCAGAATTTTCATCTTTTGCAGCAGCATTTGTAACTAATTGATTTGGCTGTGTTACAACAGTTAATCCAGCAACTAATGCAGCTGCTATAATAAAATACCAAGTGAAATCAATTAAATTTGGTGAACCAAAAATTTCAAAAAATGATTCCGGTAATTTTTGGTGCAAAATTTCTAATGCAGATTCATTTTTACTGGTTCCATAAATTTCAGTAATTCGCATCCAAGAAAATGGAATTAAAATAATGGATAATAAAATAATAAATGAACCTTGAAGTAAATCTGTGTAGAAAGCAGCTTCCAAACCGCCCATTACTGCATAAAGTAAAGTAATAATACATACTACCCATATTAACATACTTTCATTAATATGTGAAAATAAACTGTTGGGATTTAAAGTTCTTAGTTCATTTATACGTTTTGTTTCAATATCCGTAAGATTTTTAGCATCTTTTTTTTCAAGTTCTGAAAGTTCCATGGCAAGATTGTATTCAGTCTTCTCTTCTTGAGTAAATTCAGAAACTGTTTTGGGAGTTATGGCTAAAATTGTTTTGCTCATTGCAGAATATCCAAGTGATACTAATCCCATCATTCCAATACTGGCAACAATAGCATATGTTGCTGCCATTTTCTTTGAACCGTATCTTTCTTCATAAAAATCAGCCATTGTTAAAACGCGCATTCTTCTTTGCCAGGGTGAAGTAATCCAATAAAGAGGAGTAGAGAAAACCATTAAAAGTGAGCTCCAAATTCCGGCGGCTCCGTTATGAAATGTTGTAGTTGCTGTGCCAACGGGACCATCAGCAGAAGTGGCTTGACCAAAGCTTGCAAATGTTTGTATCAATTTCCCAAACTTTCTTCCGCCAAGTAAATAATCTTCTTGATTTTTAATTCTTTTGCTTGCCCAGATTCCAATTCCAATTACAACTAAAAAGTATATCAGTATTACTACTAAATCCAGAATGTCTAATCCAAACAATTTTAACTCCTATTTTGAAATTTTCTTACTAACTGTTATTAATAAATATTGGTTCTAAATTTTCTATGGCTGATTGACCTTTAAAGTTTTCAATTGTTAAATGAGGTATATTATTTGCATAAATTGCAAACTTGTAATATTTCGCAATATTTTTTCCCCAAGAAACTGAGCAATTATTAATTGCAATTTTTTGTGCTGTATCAAAATAAAACCCGCTGATTTCAGTTTCCAACAACACAATTGTATCTGAAGGTCTTAAGTCGTAAAGATTTCCTTTATATTTTGTTGTTTTACTAATTTCTAGTTGAACATTATTGAATTTTAAATTACTGATTTTATCAGCTTCTCCGCCGACAAAAATTCCATTTTCACTTTTGCAATTAATATTTGAAAAAGTAATATTTGAAACTTTCCCAACTTTACCTTCTGTTTGACCTTTTGCAAATCTCCAATTTGAATCTTTATGGTTTTCTGATTTTCTTTTATATGCTGTTATATAAATTGGCTCGGCTTTTCCCCACCATACATCGTCAAATAATCTGCTTTCAATAATAATATCTTGAAATAAAATATTTTCTACAATTCCTTCATCTCTGTTTTGAATTCCAATTCCGCGATTACTATTTTTTATTATACAATTTGAAATAATAATATTTCTTATTGCATCCATATTTTCACTGCCCAATTTTATTGAGCAAGAAGTAGATGTCATAATACAATTTGATACAATAATATTTTCTGTTGGTCCGTATTCTTCATACTCTCTTCTGGTTTTGAAGCAAATACAATCATCTGCCGATTCAATATAACAGTTACTGATTGTAACATTTTTGGAATGATCAAGATCAATTCCATCAGAATTTCTAATTTTAAGATTATTCAAAATTGTAATGCCATCAATTTTTACATTTTCACAGCCAACAATATGCAAACACCAATATGCAGAATTTTTAAAAGTTATATTTCGGATTGAAAGATTTTTTACATTAACTAAAGTTAAGAGATGTGGTCTTGGATCAATTTTATCAAATTCTTTTAGAACAAATGCCGCTTTCTCTTCCGGACCCATAAACTCAATTCCGTTACCATCAATAATCCCGGAGCCTTCGATACTAATATTTTGTAAATTTTCTCCTCCAATCCAAATTGTTCCTTCACCTAAATTTTCACGGAATGCACTTTTGGTATAAACTGATTCATCAGGATTTGCAATTAATACTGCATTAGTTTCAACAAATAGTGTAACATTTGATTTTAAATCAAACGGACCCGACATAAAAATATTTTGTGAAGGTATTATAACTTTTCCGCCGCCATTTTCAGAGCAATTGTTTATTGCTCTCTGAATTGCTTGCGCGCTATCTTTTATTCCATCGCCTTTTGCGCCAAAGTCAATTATATTATATTCTAACATTTGATTCAAAATTAATACTGAGAAAATTTTACTTATAATATTTCAGATAATTTAATTGAACGATTTTCTTTTACGGATTTTTTCGCTGCTAATCCCACAACAACTGCTTTTAATCCATCATTTCCATCAACAGAAACTGGTTTATTATTTATAACTGCTGAACAAAATTCTTTCATTTCTCTTGAATAAGCTTCGGTATATCTATCCATAAAAAAGTTAAGAGGTAAAGATGCGTGCACACCGCTATCGCTATAATAATTATGATTATCCGGAGCATTATTATCAACTTTAATCATTCCTTTTGAACCAAAAATTTCAACTCGCTGATCATATCCATAAACAGCTTTCCTACTGTTATCAATTACACCTAATGCACCGTTTTCGAATTTAAGATTTATTATTGCCGTATCAACATCGCCATTTTCACCAATTTCGGGATCAATTAAAACATTTGCATTTACATATACTTCCGAGATTTCACTTCCTACAATGTACCTTGCCATATCAAAATCATGAATTGTCATATCAAGAAACATTCCTCCAGAAACTGAAATGTACTCAGCCGGCGGAGGTGCGGGATCTCTTGATGTAATTTTTAAAATATGTGGTTCACCAATTTTATCATCTATAACCATTTGTTTAATTTTGATAAAGTTTGAATCAAATCTTCTGTTAAATCCAACCATTAGTTTTACACCACACTCGTTTACAACATTAATAACATTCTGTATAGTTTTAATATCTAAGTCGATGGGTTTTTCGCAAAAGATGTGTTTGCCGGCTTTAGCTGCCTCAATTGTATATTGCGCATGTGTATTAGTCGGAGAGCAAATTACAACTGCATCAATTTCCGGATTGCTTATAATATTTTTATAATCTGAAGAAAAATTTTTAATATTAAATTTTGCAGCTAACTTTTTTGCTTCATCTTCATTAACATCAGCTATTTCTACAATTTCAGCATCCGGTATATTTTGCACAATAGTTTCAGTATGTACTTTTCCTATTCTTCCCGCACCAATAATTCCTATTCTTAGTTTTTCCATTTTTATTTCCGTAATAATTTATAAACCTAATTTTTTAATATAATCCCTATTATGCTGAGCACATTCTTTAGGATTGCCCATTCCGGGTAAAACATCTTGCTCAACAACAATCCATCCCTCATAATTTATATTTTTTAATTCTATAACAATCGATGGAAAATCTACTGCACCTTTACCCAATTCACAGAAGACTCCATTCTTTACTGATTCAAAATAATTCCATTTTTCTTTACGTGATTTTTCTGCAATATTATTTTCACAATCTTTAAAGTGAATATGCCAAATTCTATTTTCATGTTTTTTTAAAGCTATTAGCGGATCTCCACCGCCAAACATGTAGTGTCCCATATCCAAAACTAATCCCAATAAATTTGGATCAGTAAGTTCCATCAATTTATCAACTTCAGATGGAGTTTCTACAAATCCAGCACAATGATGATGAAAAACCGTTCGAAGTCCGGTTTCATCTTTCACAGCTTTTGCTAAATTGTTTGAACCCTCAGAAAATATTTTCCATTCATCATTATTTAAACCAAAATCTGGTGTAATTCTTCCGGCATTTTTTGTACGATAATCAACTTTCCCATTGTCATCTGCAAGAACAATAAATGCATTTTCATATCCCGCATTTTTCATCAAGTTTGCTGTTTTTATTGCAACTGCAATTCCATCTGCATGTGCAGATTTATCTTTTAGGAATACGGGAACAAAAGCCCCCACCATTGTTAATTTACGTTTTATTAATTCTTCAGCTAATTCTTTTGGATCAGTAGGCATAAATCCCCAATCACCAAGTTCAGATCCGACATAACCGGTTTCTTTAATTTCATTTAATACTTGAATATAATCCGGAGCTTGTCCTTCCAAATCAAATTCAAGTACTCCCCATGAACATGGAGCATTTGCAATTTTTATCATAGTTCAACTCCAATTTTAATTAAAATTTTCTTGTCCATTCACTATACCATCTTTCAATCACAACTTTTGTTTGAGTATAAAATTCCACCGCATGGTTTGATTGAGCATGAAGATCTCCGTAGAAAGATTCTTTCCAACCACTAAACGGAAAGAAAGCCATTGGCGCGGCAATTCCAATGTTTACGCCAATATTTCCCGCAACAACATCGTGCCTAAATTTTCTTGCGGCAGAACCATCTGATGTAAATATACAAGCAGCATTTCCGTATTTGCTTGAATTAATAAATGAAATTGCTTCATCCAAATTTTCAGCATATTTTAAATTCATTACAGGACCAAATATTTCTGTCGTTGCTGCGTCAGTATCAATCGGAGCATTTTCAATTATCGTCGGGAATACATAATTTCCGGTTTCATAATTTTCAACATTTTGATTTCTTCCATCAAGTAAAACGTTTGCGCCTTTTTCTTCAGCTTCATTTATAATTTTTAAAATTCTCTCTTTACTTTCTTTAGTAATTATTGCACCCATTTGTGAAGCTTTATCTAAACCATAACAAGTTGTTTTTGATTTAGCAGAATCAATTAATTTTTGCACAAATTTATCTTTTGCTTCGCCAACTAAAATAACGGTTGATGCAGCTAAACATCTTTGTCCCGCGCATCCGTAAACACTATCCGAAATAATATTTGTAGTTGTTTCAACATCTGCATCCGACATTATTACAACGGGATTTTTTGCACCGCCTTGCGCTTGAACTCGTTTACCATTTTCAGTTCCTTTTGAGTAAACATACTTTGCAATTTTTGATGAACCAACAAAACTAATTGCTTTAATTTCCGGATGTGTTAAAATTCCATCAACTGTTTCTTTTCCGCCATGAACCAAATTTAAAACTCCTTTAGGGAGATTCAATTCTTCCAAAAGTTCAAATATTTTTGTCATTGTTTCCGGAACTTTTTCCGATGGTTTAACGATGTAAGTATTTCCACATGCTATTGCGTATGGCATAAACCAAAATGTAATCATTATAGGAAAGTTAAAAGGAGCAATGCATGAGCCAACTCCCAAAGGCTGACGAATTACATACTCATCAATTCCGCTTGCAATATCTTCAGAAAATTCACCTTGCATTAATGTTGGAATTCCGCATGCGACTTCAATATTTTCAACCGCTCTAACAATTTCTGCTTTTGATTCGGCAAAAGTTTTGCCGCATTCTTTTGTACTTATTATTGCAATTTCATCGGCATTGTTTTCAAGAATGGTTTTCATTTTGAATAAATATTGAATTCTCTTTTCTGCCGGAGTATTTCTCCATTCTAAAAATACCTTAGAAGCAGACGCAGCAGCAAATTTAACATCTTCAGCGCATCCTTCCGGAACTTGACTAATTACTTCACCATTGCCGGGATCAACAACATTTAAATATTTATCTGATTTACTTTCGACCCATTCACCATTTATATAATTTTTTAATTTTTTCATTTAGATAAAATCCTTTATAAATAATATCGCTGTTCTTTTTTATGCACTTTATATTCTTCGTAAGCTTTTTTTACCGAATCTATATTGGATACTTCGGAAACCGCAACTTCCCACCAGCTATAGCCTTCAACAGTTTTTTCTAAATTTGTTTCAACATAAATTACAGTTGTTTTATCTGCATTTTTTGCTTTACTTAGACATTCGGTAAGTTCATTATAACTTTTTGCAACTAAAACATTTGCTCCTAAGCTTTCAGCGTTCTTAATAAAATCGACTGGTAAAATATCGCCGTCTAAACTTCCGGATTTATCATTTCTATATCTGTACTTTGTCCCGAATCTCTGACCGCCTAACGATTCTGATAATCCGCCAATGCTTGCAAAGCCGTTATTATTTAATAGAATAATTGTAAATTTTATTCCTTCTTGAATTGATGTAATAATTTCGTGATTATTCATTAAATAATTTCCATCGCCGATCATTACATAAATTTCTCTATCCGGAGAAGCCATTTTTACACCAATACCGGCTGCAATTTCATATCCCATTGTTGAATAACCATATTCAAGATGAAAACTTTTTTCATTTTGTGTTCGCCACAATTTATGCAAATCGCCGGGTAAACTGCCAGCCGCACAAATCACAACATCTTTGGCATCGGAAAAATTATTTACAGCACCAACAACTTCTGCTTGTGTCATTGGAAATTGTTTTTTGTCAGAATAATATTCGGAAACTTTTTTATCCCAAGTTTTATTAAATTCTATAGCTTTATTTCGCCATGAAGTTTCAACTTTAAAATCTTTTAACATTTCAATTAATTCATGTAACGCAGCTTTTGCATCGCTGATTAAAGGCAATGCAGAATGTTTGTGTGAATCAAAATCGGTTACATTTATATTTATGAATTTAACATTCGGATTTTTAAAAGCGGTTTTTGATGAAGTTGTAAAATCACTATAGCGTGTTCCTATTCCGATAATTAAATCTGCTTCAGCAGTCATTTGAACTGCCCCCGGTGTTCCCGTTGCTCCCACGGCTCCAAGATTTTCCGGTTTAGCATAACTAATTGAACCTTTACCGGCAAATGTTTCCGCAACCGGAATTCCGGTTAAATCAATTAATTTATTTAACACAGTTGTTGCTTCGCTATAAATAGTTCCGCCGCCGGTAATTATAATTGGTTTTGAACTATTTTTTATCATTTCTACAGCTTTTAATAGAAGCTCTTTATCGGGTCTAATTCTTGGAATTTTCCAAATTCTTTCGTTAAACAAATCTATTGGAAAATCATAAGCTTCAGCTTGAACATCTTGAGGCAAAGCTAATGTTACAGTTCCCGTTTCAGATGGCGATGTTAAAACTCTCATCACTTCGGGCAATGCTGTAATTAATTGCTCGGCTCTATTTATTCTATCCCAATATTTTGAAACTGGTTTGAAGCAATCATTTACAGAAATATCTTGAGTACTTTGTGATTCTAATTGCTGCAATACCGGAGCGACATTTCTTCTTGCAAAAATATCTCCGGGAATTAATAAAACCGGTAATCTATTGATAGTAGCTGCGGCGGCTCCGGTCAGCATATTTGTTGCTCCCGGTCCGATAGATGTTGTACAAACAAAAGTTTCCATTCTGTTTTTCATTTTTGCATAAGCTGCAGCAGTATGAACCATCGATTGTTCGTTTCTTGTTTGATAATATCTAAATTCCGGATTTTCTTGAAGAGCTTCACCAATGCCGGCAACTATTCCATGACCAAATATTCCAAAACATCCGACAAAGAATTTATTTTTTTTTCCGTCTCTTTCGACATATTGGTTCATTAAAAATTTTATTACAGCTTGAGCAACTGTGAGTTTTACAGTTTCCATTAAAATCCTCCGTGAGATTCAATAAATTGCATAACTTCATCATGAGTTGGATTAAAATTTGCGCAACCATGTTTGGTAACTAAAATTGCGCCGCAGGCATTAGCAAGTCTGCAGCTTTTGTACCAATCCCAACCATTTAAGTAGCCATAAATAAATCCAGCTGCAAAAGCATCTCCGGCACCAAGAATATTTATTACTTCAACGGGAAATCCCGGAACATCAATTCTCTTTCCATCTTGCAAATAATAAGATGAACCTTTTGCTCCGCGTTTTACAATTAATGCTTCAACTCCGGTTTTTAAAATATTCTCAATTGCTTCATCAATATTGCCGGTTATTTCCGGTGCAGATATTTGCTGATTCTTAATGCAAATTTGTGTTGGGTCTTTAAGCATTGTTGCTAATATTTCTTCTTCAGTTCCGATTGCTAAATTTGCATAATTTAAAAAAGCACGCGTTGTTACTCCAAAAGCTCTTGCATCATACCACTGATCTGCGCGAAAATCCAAATCAATTAAAACTGGAATTTTATTTTCACGTGCTTGTTCTGCGGCAAAAAATGCAGCAGATCGACTTGGCTCAATATTCAAAGCGGTTGCAGAAACTTCAAGCAATCTCGTATTTGAAATATTTGCATTTATTACATCATCAATATTAAATTTTGAATCGGCGCAATTATCACGATAATAAACTAACGGAAAATTATTCGGAGGTTCTATTCCCAATATTACCGCGCTTGTTCTTGCACCGTCTTTAATCGGAATAAATTTTGTTTCTACATCTTCCTTTTTTAAAAAATTAAGAAGGAATTTTCCGACTTGATCATTTCCCACGGCAGAAAGTAATGCCGATTTTAATCCTAATCTTCTTAAACCAACGGCAATGTTTAACGGCGAGCCGCCGACAAAAGCCCCAAATTCTTTAATATCAATAAACGGCACACCAATATTATTGCTGTACAAATCTATTGACGAACGACCGTATGTAAAAACATCATATTTTTTTTCTGAATTATTCATTGTTCATTTCCAAAGTTACTAAGGGAAGTCTTTCATCCATTTTTTCCCAAGTTCCGTAAATCCATTTATGATCCGGATCATCAGTATTTGCTAACGATTGATCGGAACCCGCTAAAAAGTTTAGGTAATATGTATTGTAGCCATGTCCGGCTGAAACCGGATGATATCCTTTAGGAATTAATACAGCATCGTTATTATGCGGTTCTGCAATTTCGTTTAAATCTCTGTTATCCGTATAAACTTTTTGCAGAGCAAATCCTTGAGGTTTTTCGAATTTATAAAAATATATTTCCTCTAATTCTGCTTCAAGTAATTTTCCATTTGGATCAACTTTTCTTTCATCATGTTTGTGTGCGGGAAAAGAACTCCAATTTCCGGAAGGAGTATAAACTTCTACACAAACAAGTTTACCGCACGCAGAGCCAGGAGGCAATATTGAATTTATTTGTCGTGATGCATTATCACCGCCTCGTAATTCAATTCCATAATTTTTTACCATTTGAGGTGTAATAAAATAGCCGTCATAATCATTTTGCGATTTGCAATAACCGAACGCAAAATCGACTTCATCACTTTGACATTTTAAAATAAATTCTGTGTTAGGAGGTAAATAAGCTGCATGCGGCAAACCTTTGAAAACATTTTTCCTTCCGTTTTCCGTAAACCATTTTCCGTATTTTGATTCTATTGAAAACTTTCCGCCGAGCAATACAATACAAATTTCATTTTGTTCTGTATTACTTTTCCAAACATCACCTTTAAATAATTTTTGTGCACCAAAGTTTAAATACTTCCATACAATATTTTCAGAAGTTAAATCATGATATCGACTTGAGCCAATATTATTAGGATGAATCAATAATTTACATTTTGTATCAATATTCATCTGTATAAATTTTTATTATTATGATTAATTAATTCTAACATTTCTATTCTCAACTTTTATTCTAAAACAAATTCTAAAGTCCCGCCGTTGATAATATCAGAATGATTAATAATATTTTTATCTAAAATTTTGTCATTAAATAAAATTATTTTTACTTCATCATTTGTATTTGAACCAGTTTTTTTAATTGTAAAATTCTTTCCGTTTCCAATATCAATTATACTCTTTTCATGATTAGGCAAAAATATTGAATATTCATCTGAACCGGGACAAACCGGATATAATCCCATCGAAGCAAAAACATACCAAGCCGACATTTGGCCGGCGTCATCATTCCCGCTTAATCCACCCGGGTCCGCGCTATATTCCTCGTTGAGAATTTTTGAAATAATTTTATTTGTTTTATTTTGTTCACCACTGTATGAAAATAAAAATGGAATTTGATGACTTGGTTCATTTCCATGCCAATAATTTTCACTTTCAAAAAAGTTTGATAACTCCATATTAAATTTTTCTTGACCACCCATTAAACTTATTAATCCATTTACATCATGCGGAACATACCATGTATATTGCCAAGGAGTTCCTTCGGTTATATACGGCATTCGTTTATCCTTTACAAAATCTTTTGTAAAAGTTCCATCTTTAAATTTTCCTCGCACACTTTTTACGTTTGCATCATACACATTTTTATAATTTTTTGATCTATTAAAGAAATATTCAAAATCTTTTGTGTATCTCTTTTTTTTTGCAATTTGACTTAAAGCAAAATCATCATAGGAATATTCTAAAGTTCTGGAAACTTGTTCTTGCTGATGGAAAGATTCTTTCACACTGTCTTCAAGCGGAATAAAGCCATACTGCATATAGGATTTTAGAGCTCTTCTACCTTTTCCATTTACATAATCTTTAAATTCTTTCGGTGATTCAGTAGCATTTTTTTTTAGATATGAATATTCGTTTTCATTAAGATCAATTATATTTTTGATATATGCATCCGCAATTAACGAAATTACATGATCGCCAATCATAGCGGATGTGTAACTATTCCAACATGGAAAAATTGGAAGCCAACCGCCTTGCTCAGCCATCTGCAAAAGTGAATGCATCATTCCTTTACTTTTATTTGGCAAAATTATATTAAACAATGGATGAAGCGCACGGTATGTATCCCAAACTGAAAAATCAGAATAATAATTTTCTTTACCGGAATTTTTTATTCCCTTACCGCCGTTAAATGAAGGATATTCGCCGTTGCAATCGCTATAAATTCTTGGATGTTGAAGTGAATGATAAAGTGCTGTGTAAAATTTAACTTTATCTTCTTCTATACTTGTTTCAATTTTTATTTTTGATAAATATTCATTCCAAATATTTTTCAAATTTGTTTTTACTTCATCAAAACTTTTATTACCAATTTCTTCGTCTAAATTTTTTCTTGCATTTTCTATACTTACAAATGAAGTTCCAATTCTTACATTAATAATTTTATTTGATGAATTTGAAAAATCGATAAACGCACCAATTTTTTCTTGATTAGAAATTTCATATTTATTTTTGAAAATATTTTGTCCTTGATAAACTCCGAATTCTTGAATCGGTACTTCAAACCGAATAACAAAATAGCCGCTAAATCCGGCACTTTCTCCCCAGCCTTGATAAATTCTATGTACCGGATTATATCCAACTATTTCATTTTGCTCCGGAATTACTTTTATAAATCCTTCATTCTCATCGCTGTTTGGTTCAACAATAATATATTTTTCTTCATTATTATTGAATGAGAATTTTAGAAATCCGCATCGTGTCGTTGCAGTAATTTCACAATCAATATTATAATTCTCTAAATTAATTTTATAAAAGTAAGGAGTTGAAATTTCATTTGAGGGAGAATAATTCGAACCTCTATTTTCCAGCAAATGATTTAATTTTCCAGAAATAGGCATAATTGAAAAACTGCCGTAATCTTGTGTGCATGAACCGCTTAACCAATGTGTACCTCTAAATCCGGTAATTAAAGAATCTTTATAATAATACGGCGCAACACATTTTGTTTCAACATTTTTTGTTTGCGGAGTCCAATTTGTCATTCCAAACGGAACTGTAACCGAAGGAATTACTTGAGCATTATTTTCGGTTCCTTCACCATGTTTAAGTGCGCTGATTGTTCGAGAAGGAGCTGTGCCAATTAACGGATTTACATATTTTACAAAATCATATGAAAAATTATTTTGCGAATAAATAATATTTACTATCATAAAAAAGAATAAAATATTTTTCGTTAAAATTCTAAACATGACATTTTTTCTTTATCGAAAAGTTATAATAAATATTATTAGGAATTATTCAATTTATTAAAAAATTGAAACGGTATTTATTTCAAATATTGAATTCAAAATCTAATATTACTAAACCGATTCATTTTGAGTTTTTTAATATAAATCTAATTAATTTATAATCTTTGGTTGAGAAATAAAAATTTTACTATAACGCTTTAGTTATTTAATTATTTTTGATTTTAAAATCAAGTATTATTTTGAATTTGGAAGGATTTCTATTGCGAAACAGTATTAAAATTCAATGAAACTATTTTTTAATTTTGATTAACAAGTGAATTTGCACATGTATTTCTTTTTACAACTTTATGTTCAATTATTACTTTTTCGTTTTTAATTTCACCTTTTGATTGTATTACTTTTATCAACAACTTTGTGGCTTCTTCACCTATTTTATGCGCCGGCATATCTATTGTTGATAAAGGAAATTTTAAATATTTTCCAAAATCAATATTATCAAATCCAAAAACCGAAACATCTTCCGGGACTTTGATATTCAATTTTTCCAAAGCATTAATTACACCAATTGCCGATAAATCATTATAGCAAAATACTGCGGTTGGTAATTCCTTTTCCTTTTTTGAAAATAATTCGTAAGCCAAATTATAACTGTCTTCAATATTTGGTCCAACAACAAAAATAAATTCTTCGTTTATGGGAATTAAATTTTCATTCATTGCATTTTGATATCCCAACAATCTTTTCTGAGCATGCCCGGAATGAGGTGGACCTCCAAAGTATGCAATTTTTTTATGTCCTAATTTTATTAAATGAACTACTGCTTCATATGCTGCTTTTCTATTATCAATATCTACGCTATTTACGGTATAATTATCAATCATTCCGAGAATTACAAATGCAATATTATTGCTCATTAAATTTGCGAGAGAAATAAAATTCCTTACATCATTTTGAATTGGTGAAATTATTAATCCATCGACTCGTTTGCTGAGCATTGTATTTATAATTTCTGCTTCTTTTTCGGCTTTTAATTCAGAACTTCCCAATAAAACTGAATAGCCAAATTCCGAGGCAGTATCATAAACGCCTTTCATCACTTTTGCAAAATGCGGATTATCAATTTCTTTGATTATTAGTCCGATACTTTTTGTTTCTTTTAAAGCAAGTGATTGAGCAATTTGATTAGGATTAAAATTATATTTTTCAATTACTTTTAAAACTTTCTCTCTGGTTTTATCAGAAACACCGGGTTTATTGTTCAACACAATAGAAACAGCGGAAACTGAAACATTTGATAATTTTGCAATATCAACAATTGTTAATTTCATTATTTATTCACCAAGAAAACTTCGTTAATTTATTATCTCAAATTTAGCAATCTATTCAATAAAATATTTACTTAATATTTTCGGATTCTTTTGCAGAATATTCATCTATTTCCAATCCTTCAGTATTTTGAAAAATAATTTGTTTCTTCGAAATATTTTCTTCCAAAATTTGAATTTTTTCCAACGCAAGTTTTTTTACATCATCAAAAACAAATGCTGGTCTGTAATCCGGATTTTCTGCAACAACATATATATTTTTCATTTTCAGATTTTTTACATGACGAATATAAAAAGCCCACGATGGTAATTCACCAAACATGTGAAATTCCGGATACTCACTTTCATTTTCGGGAACATCGGATAATCTGCTTAACGGAATATTTGCTAAACCATTATTTCCCTTTCCGGGATAAATTATTTCTATATCTTCCAAAGTAACATTTTCAACGTAACAATCTTTATATCCGGTTATTGATGACGGAAACGGATTATGGAAAAACGGTAATTCCGGACCGCGAATTTCATAATTTTTATCCGGCACATCAAAAGGAATATGAACTTTTAAATCTTTAATTTTTACATTTCTTAAAATTCCGACTTTTTCATCTTTATTTCTTTTGCCAAGTTTTATAAAAATAGCATTTCGGGTATTATAAGCTCTAATATTTTTAATTGAAATATCTTCAATAATTCCGCCGTCAACAGACTCCAAAGCTATTGCAGATCTGAATGTATCAAAAACTTTTATATTATTAATAGTAACTTTTTTAAATCCGCCGGCAGATGCAGTTCCAAATTTTACTGCGCTTGCACTTGATCTAACTGTGCAATTTTCAATTACAATATTTTCATTGTAAGAATCAGCATTTGTTGATTTAAGGCAAATTCCATCATCTGCAGAATTTATGTAAGAATTTGTAACCCAAACATTTTTGCAATTATCAATATCCAAGCCGTCATTATTCCAATAGGCATCGCTAATTACTTTTATATTATCGATTTTTAAACTATCGCATAATTCATATGTCTGAACCCAGCAAGCGGAGTTTTTCAATGTAACATTTTTAATTATCACATTATTACATTTACTAAATTCAATTAATTGAGGTCTTGCAAATTCGTTTGGTCGTTTTCTTTTTTTGTTGTAAAATAATGAATCAAGTTTTCCGGCATAATAAAGACTATCAACTTTTAAAGCTAATGTTCTGCCTTGACCATCAATAATTCCTTCTCCGGAAATTTTTATATTTTTTTGATTTTCAGCTAATATTAATGATTTCCATCTATTCATATTTTTATAATCACTAATATCCGTACTTCCTAATAGAACTGCGCCACTTTCAAGAAAAAGTTCAACGTTTGATTTTAATATTATTGAACCCGTTAAAAATATTCCATTAGGAATTATTACTTTTCCTCCGCCGTTTATATTTGCATCATCAATTGCATTTTGAATAAAAGTTTGGTTTAATGTCTTGCTATCAGCTTTTGCTCCGTAACTCAAAACATTAAATATCTTTTCTTGAGCAATAGTGATGTTGGAAATTGTAGTTGAGATAAAAACAAATGTAAGGAGATTTTTTTTGAGCGAAATAAATCTTAAAAAATATTGAAATGTAAATGTTCTATTTAAATTAAAAATCCACAAAAGAATACCTTTTCTATTAAATGAAAAGTACAACAAAAAAGTTTCTCCATAATTTATATGGAGAAACTCCCTTTAAACATAAATCAGATTACTTTAATAACATCATTTTCTTTGAAGCTACAAAATTATCAGCTTTTAATTGATAGATATATAAACCGCTTGCTAAATCGGAAGCGTTAAAATCAAAACTATAATTACCGGCAGTTAGTTTATTATTTACAATTGTTGCAACTTGCTGACCCAATATATTAAATATAGTTACATTTACATTAGCAGCATTAGGAATACTGAAATTAATTGTTGTAGTCGGATTAAAAGGATTTGGATAATTTTGCTGTAAAGAATATTCAACTGGAATTGATTCATTTTCTTGAACATCCGTTAACCATTGAGATTTTTTATCTGGGAACCAATTCAAATCGCCAAGTGGTAAACCTTCGGTACTTGCAGTATATTGAGCTAATGAAGTTGAATATGAACAATCTAAAGTATCTCTAAAATATGTAGTTTTTCTTCTGTCCATATCTACAAAAGCTGAACCTCCGCTGGAATTTTCTCCTGCACCTTCTGGTAATGGAGAAAGATTCCAATTAACTAAACCTACCATTGTGTTTGGAACATTTGCAAATGAGAATGGATCAATTTTTGTAAATGCATCTGCACTTACTTTAGTTTGGATAAAATTTGACATTGGTGCTGGCATATGTAAAGTTGGGTTTGGAACACGAGTTATAAGATCAGCCCACAGATTTGTAATATCTGATGTATAAGCATATTGATTATTTGAGATTTCAAATTGTAATGTATTATCTATTGATGTTGCTGATGTATCTTTTTGATGATAGATCATAACATGATTTGCTTTAGCCGGAATTTCTGCACTGTAAGATTCTTTGCTTTCTAAGAAATCATATTGACGAGACGAAGCAGTGTCGGCACCAAATGCCATTGGATCTAAAAACAAATTATTCTTAATTTGAACTTTAGTATCTTGTCCAAGTAAACCTAAAGCCATAACGCCATATCTACCACCATTATTTACAACTGTATTATGTTCAAAACGGAAGTAATTCAAACTTGCAGTACTTGAAATATGTCTAACAACTCTATCTTGTCCATTAACAAAAGTGTTATTTATCATAATAAGTGAATCGCAAGAAGTTTTTCTTAGATCAACGGCTCTGCCATCACCCATGTTATCAAATGTGCCTGTACCACTATTTGCAAATATAGTATTTGTTACTTTTATTGAACGAATACCCGAAAAAGTTCTTAGATCTGCTTGATATGCGTGCATAAGAATGCAACCATCTACTACTAAAGTATAGTCTCCAGAAACATTCCAAACAACTAATTCTCTTGGTGCATTATGCTGCCAGTTTGTATAATCAGGATCAAAATCAGAAATACCATTTACAACAATATTTTTAAGAAATACACTACCTTGAGAATCAATAAAATCGATAGGAACTACAGTGCTATTTTCAGCTACAGCTCCATAAATTATTGGTTTAGGACCATCAGCATCTTCAGCTTTTATTCTTACATCCCAACCAATATTTTTTATTACATCGTTAAAAAACCAGATGCCTCCACGTTGTAAAACATAAACTCTTTCTAAATCTACACGGTTACCATCAGAAAGAGTATCACCCATAATAATTTTATTAATATAGGTTACTTCTGTTGGGGCGCTTAGATACATTTCATGTGATTGAGCTAAAATATTAACACTCAAAAACATTACAAATACCGCAGAAAAAAGAAAGCGGAATATTTTTTTCATTTGAACCTCCATCTTGTTAGTTGTGATTAAATTATTATTTATTACAATTACATTGTTATTCTAAACCAAAGATCAGCTGTTGTGCCATATCTATAGCTAGATGCGTCTAATGTATAACCATAAATTATGTCTTCAAGAAAAGTGCCTTCTTTTACATTAGTTAGATTATTAACATTCAAACCAATAGATAAGTTGTTAATAATTTCTTGTTTAAGAGATAAATCCAATCTGCCAAATTGCTTTTGAATGTTGTTAGATAGCCCATCAGCTGAAAATCCATTATAAAATTCACCTTGATAGAAATAAGAAATACGACCTGAGAAACCGCCAATATCATAACCTAATGACACATTTCCAAAAATATCGGGCGAATCAGTAATTCTTGTTTTCTTTTCATAGTATATTATCCTCGTTCTTTTAGTCGGAAAAGGTTGTCCGGGAAGTTGGACTAAATATTCTTCGGTTTTAATAGAAGGAGTATAGGTTTCTGTTCTTATAATAGAAAAATTATAACTAAGTACTATATTGCTTAACAAGCCAGGTAAATATCTTAAATTTGCTTGATGTTCAACTTCAAAACCCCAAACACTTGTAGGTTTACTTGAATTATAGGGATAAATTAGTGAATACGGTGAGCCACTAAATGGCGGAGTATCATTAATAAACTTTATACCTAAACTATCTGAAGTTGCTTTATTAATAATTGGAGTATGCCAAAGTTGATGTACTTCATTTTTAATCTTTTTATAGAATGCTGACACAGAGAATAATCCTATTGTGTTGCTAAATAATTGCGTATTTACTTCAAAATTCCAAGCTTCTGCATTTTTCAAATTTGTATTACCTAAGATGACAAAAGCTTTATCGTCAAATGCAGAGCCTTGATTTCCAATTACATAAGTTGGAAGTCTGAAGTTAAAGTTTGGTCTCTCCAATCCTCTAAAAGCAGCAAATCTTACATTTAAGTAATCAGTAGGTTTTAATATTAAATGTATATTTGGTAAAAGAATTGCTTCTGCATGATTTTTGGTTGTGTCAGTGAAAGTAGACCATTCTGTTAGAATATAAGGTGAATAAAGTGCATTATATGTATTATTATCTGATTCTATTCTTAATCCGGTAATAAGTGTTGCAATTGTTCCAAAATTCAGCGTATTCATTAAATATCCGGAAGCAACATCTTCATTAAGGTTATAATTGGTACCATCTTCGGAATGATCTGGTATATATTCATGTACATGAGTTATAGGATTAATTCCATTAATATTCATTTCATACCAGGCTCTTGCACGTTCTACATCAATCATTGGATTCAATAAATATTTACCATAAATATCGCGTGTTTTATCATTGATGAAATTTGGAAGAAGAATTAAACCGGATAACATCTGCAAATTATCATAACCATATTTGGAAAGTTCTTTTTGTTTATAAGTTCCATCAGGAAGAAGTATAGAATTATAAAAACCAAGTCCAAGGTAATATCTCGCTTGAGTTAATGTTGAATTTCTTTTATGATATTTAGAACGATATTTAACTCCGAATTTTACTTCTCCAGACATATCCAAAAAATTATAATCATTCTTTAAATCAACGAAAAATGTTTTTTCGTTATCCAAATTTTCCGATGTCCTTGCTTCTGTTCTATTAAAATAAGCCAACCCAAAGTTATTTATAGCAAAAGGAATAAGATCTTCGTATGACGTAGTTTGTCTTAAATCATTTGGAACAAATTCCATACCCGATATTGGGACTCCATTTGAAGATGAATTAACTTCGTTTAAATGCATTGTATTACTATATGGGGTTTCAGAATTGGATTCAGAGAAAGAAAAATTCCAATTTATTTGCCAGTTGAATAAATTATTCTGCCCTTGCAATGAAATATTTTTAATGTCAGTATTAATATCCGCCCCAAAAAAATCATACCCAACATCCGCCCCGGTTACTGGATAATTTCTTGATATTGTTGAAAATCTTCTTTCGGTTCTGTTATAATCTGCATTAAGTTTTATTATACCATTATCTGGAGTTCTAAAATCTAAAAGAATTTTCCCGCCGAATCTTTTCCTAGTTTCTGGTGTATAGGTAAGTGAAAAATTTTGAATTTGATAAGTCGATCTATTATTATAAAAGTCATAACCAATGCCATAATTTTCACTACTACGATTTCTTTTTTCAAGATTACCAAATGCTTGAACACCAAGAAGATTATCAAAAAACCTCTCTCCGTATCGTCCTAAAAAATTATATTGATTATATGTATCATCGATTGATCCATACGATCCGAAAGCGTCAACCTGAATCTCTCTGATTTCAGGAGCAGTTTTTGTAACAAAATTAACATTTCCAGCAATTGCTTCTGCTTCCATATCTGAAGTAATAGCTTTTGATAATACTATACCAGATAAAGAACCTTGAGAAATTGTACTTAGATCAATACCTCTTGAATCTGCATCAGTTGGAGACAATTTAATTCCATCTAATGTTATTGTAGTGAGATTTTGATTTAAACCACGTAGTACAATTTTACTTGCCTCACCGCCAGAACGAACAATTGAAACACCTGGTAAGCGTCCTAAAGCTTCCGCAGCATTTGCATCGGGTAATTCCTTTATTTTTTGTTCAGAAATAACGTTCACAATTGTATTTGATGTTAATTGCTGATTTATTGCTGCTGCTTGTCCAAGAGCTTGGGCAGTAACAACAACTTGTTCACCTTCAACAGACATATATATAAGTGAAAAATTGATTTCAAGAGTTTTATCATCAATAATAGTTATAGAAATTTCCTTTGGTTCATAACCAATATAAGAGCATTTCAATTTATAAATTCCGGCTGGTATTGAAGTGATATAATATTGTCCTTCAATATCGGTAGCTGCACCAAGTGAAGTTCCATCAAGAATTATGTTAGCGCCAACAAGTGTTTCATTGGAAAGAGAATCTGAAACTATTCCTTTTAATTTACCATTTGAATATAAAAAAGTTGGAATTACCATTAATAGAAACAATGAATTTTTAAAAAATGTTAATTTTTTCACATATTCACCTTTACTTAATTATTTGTTTATTTGTAAACTATTTTATTTTGCTTTTTAAAATTATTAACCATATTCATAATTATTCCCAATAGGTCTTCTAACAAGTAACAATAAAAGTAGTGACTTAATATAATGGACATCAAGTGATATTTATTTATAAAAAACCGTTATAATAAAAGTAAATTGTGCCAAATTATTTAATTAAGTAAATATTTGTGGATAAATTAAATATTTTACTAAAACGTTTTAGTTAATTACCATTTTTTAATTTTAAAATCAAGTACTTTTTTTCTCGAAATTATTTTTTTACAACTTTTTGAATAATCATATCAAATTTTGCGTATAGAGATTTATATTTTGAAGTTAACAAAAACTGAATTGTAAAAACTATTTATCGCTTCTCATAATTTTTATCGTTTCATTATTTATAATTGGTTTTGCCCAAATTCCTATTGTGAAAATATATGCAAGAGTTAAAAAGATAAACATCATTCCAATTCTTAGACCAAAAATATCACCAAGCCAGCCGATAATTAATTGTACAATTGCTCCGCCGATTATTGCTGTACATAAAATTCCGGCAAAAGAACCATGATGATTTTCAAGTGAGTTTAACGCGAGAGAAAATATTATTGACCACATAACCGAAATAGAAAAACCAACTGCCGGAAATGAATATAGCGAAATTGCGCTTGATCCAAATAATGCCAAAGCTAAAAATATTGCCGAAATAATTGAAGCACCGATTAGAATTTTTCTGCTATCAAAAAGTTTGAGTAAACCCAAACCAACAAGACATCCAACCGACATCATTCCCCAAAACCATCCAACGATTGATGATCCAATTGTCAGCGGATCAAAATTATGGTAAGTGTAAAGGAATTTGGAAATCCAGTAAGATACTCCCTGCTCAGTTCCCACATAAGCGAATATTCCAAAAAAGTATAAAATCACAGTTTTATTTTTGAATAAATTTTTATGTGTATTCCAATTACCGGATTTTTCATCATCAATTCTTTTTACTTCAGGAAATTTGGAGAAAAAAATTACTGTTATCATAATTATTAGAATAAGTGTAAAGATTACATAAAGAGAAATCCACGGAAGATTTGAAGGAATAAAGCTTGAGAAAATTGATTTAACATAATTATTTGTATAAGGTTCATTTAAATTTGTAACGAGATATGTTAATAACATTGGAGAAAGAAAAGATGCACCGCCAAAAACTAATTGTGCTACTACCGAATTAAATGCAAAATGTTCTTCACCTCCGGAAACTCTTAATAATGGATTGATTGCTACTTGAAGCATTGCCATTCCTGCGCCCATTAAAAATAGTGAAGGAAGAAAAACAAGGTAATGGGGAAAAATTGAAAAAATTAAAGAGCCGACTAATGCAAACGAAAATGCAACAATCATAGTTTTCTTTTCTTTATACTTTTCCACTAAAATTCCAGCCGGAATTGACATTACGCCGTATGCAATAAAAAATGCAAAAGGAAGAAATGCGGAAAGTGTTAAACTTAATTTGAAACTATTTATTACATCCGGGTTTAACGCACCAAGAATATTTGTAATTAATGAAATAACAAAAAATGTCAAAAAGATTAAAACTACAATGTAGAAGTTTCTATTCATTTTATTTCCACGCTATAAATTTCATATGAAAAATTTTAGTTATTATCATCTATTATTCTTCTTTCATTTCTTAACTACAATTTCCAACTTTCCATTTTTAATTTTTTGAACTGTTAAATCAATACTTAAAGTTCCTTGCGAAAGAAGATTATATTGAATCGATTCGTCATTCCATTTAACAAGATAATTATAATTCGGATTCATACATGCAATTACAGAAGTTTTTGAATTGTGACTTTCCGTAAATGAAAGATCGGCAGAAAAATTTGAGAAAGTTTCATCAAATATTTTATTCTCAACCCAAACATCAAATCCGGTTGTAAAATTTCCCGGGCGAAAATACGCTGAATACCAAATTACTACCGGTGCAGATAAAGCTCCAAACTCATGCCAGCCGGCTCCTCTTCCCGTTTCAATTATAAAATGTTCCATACAATTATAAGATGTCTCAACTTCATTTTTCCAAACATCCAAAGCAGTTTTTGCTATTTTATATGCAAATTCAGATTCTCCTAAATCAAGCATTGTTTTCCAAAAAAACCATTGATGCGCCATCCAGACTGTACCATTCCAATATCCATCTATTTTATAATATGGAGCTGATTGATCTACAGCCGATAATCCAACATTTGACCAAATATGTTTATTGGATTTTAAAGACGTCAAAATTTTTTCTTTTTGAACAGAATTACAAATTCCGGCAACTAAAGGATAAGCTCCGTCGAAAGTCATATTGTAATTTATTTCATCATTGTATTTTAAAATATTTTTCGGATTTCCATTTTCATCGTGAACCACATATCCAAAATATCCGGATTCATCATCCCAAGAATATTTCTGAAGTGCATTTGTAAAAATTTTAATATCATTATCAAACTCATTAATATCATCATTCAATCCAAGATTCTTTGCAGCCATTTTAAGAATTTTTGCTGTTCTAATTACTTGAGAAGTAGTAATAACCGGCGCAACTGTTTGTTCTAAAGATTTATCTCTAACTAATTTTTGAGGTGGCAAATCATCCCATCCGCCAGAATTGTAAAAATAATCCCAAGTTTTTAGGATGTTTGATTTAAATATTTTTGTAGTTGAGCTTCCAAGTCTGCCCGCTAAAAATTCATGATACTGTTTGAGTTTGGGATAAAAATATTTTAATAATTCTGTTGATTGAGTCTTATTCCATAATTCAAGAAATAAATAATGTTGAGTTGGAACCGGAGTTCCGTGATGGACAAAAGCCGATTGTTCACCTGGTTCTTGAACATATGCATTTAAATTTTCTATTGCCTTCTGCGTACTTGTTTGAAGATATCCCATTCCAATAAAACCGGAATCCCAAGTGTAAAGACAATCCCACCACCTTCCGGGTGCGCTGTGCCTAATATATTGTTTCTGCGTATAAACCGGATAAACAACATTACAATTAAGTGCGGCATTCATTCTTTCAATACTGAATTGATATTTTTCGCCATCCGGATTTCCATTCATTTTTACAACATTACTTTTCGCATCTAAATAAAAATCCTCAAATTCATTTTCCGATTTATTTAATTCATTCAAATTATGTTCAACTTTTTCTTTTGAACCGCAGCTAACAATTCCATAAATAACTTTTTTAGTTTTCGGCAGCATTACTATTGGTCTGATGAAAATATTTGTATAATGACCTTTTCCTTCTCCTTGAAATTCTGTTTGCACATGTTCGTTTACCATTTGTTTAAAATAGTCTGAGAGATCTCTTCCGTTCCATTCTCTAATTTGGAAATCGTCATTTTTCCAAAATATTCCATAGTACAAATCAACATCATCATACTTTAGAATTATTGAATTTTTATTTGGTCCATCAATTATTTTAGGAGTGGGATTCCATTCTTTTTTAGTAAATCCGATATTATTTACTTCGGTTTTTTCAACAATAATAAATCCGTCAAACTGTATTCCGCTTCCGCCTTTTGAAATTAATTGAAGTTCATAGAAACCTTTATTTAGTTTACCCAAATCCATTTCTTCAAGATTGAAATCATTATCACCTTTAAAATTTATTTCACAATTTTTTATTCCGGAAAGTGCAAAAGTAACTTTTTGATTTTCATCTAATTTATATCTAATAAGTAGTTGTGCATTTTTAAAGTTTTCATTTACCTCTAGTTTATAACTAACCAAATCACCTTTATCCAAACCAAAATTTAATCCAATTCCGGAACCGTTAACAAAACCGTCGGCTCTAATTTCACCTCTCATTTTTCCGTCGTAAACCAAATTATCAGTTGGTCTTGGAACTGCGAATTTCAAATCATTATAGTAAAGAGCATCAAACCATTGCGCACTTTTGGGTAAAGTAACTACTGCGGGATAAATTGGAGTATATGGACTATATTCTTTTACCGGAGGGAAATTTAAATATGCCATAAAATTTAAAGCCAAATTCTGATTCTTATCAGTATTATTTACGCATTCAACTCTTATTAAGCGGGATTCCGATGTTATTTCTGAATAAGAAATATCTGCGTAAACTTGATCTTTCCATTCCAATTCATGTCTAAAACTAAAATATTCCAAATTTGGAGAAGCATCCCAAGGATGAAATTCATTTTCGTAAAGTACATTGGGAACTTCAACTTTTCTTCTATAAAAACTTGGGAAAACACTAAGATCAAATCTAATTCCGCTTTTTACATTTGGAATGTGAGAAACACCAATATATCTTTTTGTGTACGGACCCCAATCGGGTAAATTGAGATCATGCTGATATGCCAATGAATTTAAAGATTCACTTGTAATTAAAGTTTGAGGAAATTGTTTTTCTGCTAAAATCAAAAATGAAAAAATAAAAATTGCTAGTAATTTTTTTTTCAAGGTAAAACTCCAATTGTTTATTTGTTAGAAAATAATTTCTAAAATTAATTATCTTCCAATTGTATTGAACCTTCTACAATACTGAATTTATTATTTTGAAGTAAACGAATAATCTCGGCTCCAGCTAAAAACATTGTTCCGTAACCATGTGCGGCAAATTTATTTACCGGACGATGATAATAGAAAGCTGAATCAAATCCCATTCCCGTGCCGACACAAGTTCCTTCAATTTGACCGCTATTATTTATTTTTGTACTTATTGCATTCCATCCAAGTATTGCAATTGGTGCAAAAGCTAATTTATCAATTAAGCCTTCGTTAATTGCTTTGCATATTGAATATGTAATAATCGCAGTTGCAGAAGTTTCTAAATAACTATCCGTTCTATTTATTAATTGATGCCAAAATCCGGATCCCGATTGAAAAGAAATTAATCCGTTTAAATGATTTTTAAATTGATCCAAAACCGAGGAATATTTTCTATGATTTTTGGGCAAAACTGTTAAAAGTTCTACCAACGCCATAACAGCCCAGCCGTTTGCTCTTGCCCAATAAAATTTAGGCTTCGTATTCATTTTTTCAACCCAGCCGTGAAAATACAAACCATTTTCTTTTTCAAACATTAGTTTTGAAAATTGTAAAACTTGTTTTGTTGCATCATCAAAGTATAATTTATTATTTGTAATTTTTCCCATTAATGCAAGCGCTGGAACACTCATAAATAAATCATCAAGCCATAAAGTATTTTTATAAGGTCTATTTCTTGCTAACGTTCCATCGCTAAATCTGTATTGTTTTTTGCTTATGTAATTAATAAAATTATCTATCAATGGGCGTATGTTAAAATCTAATCCGAACAATTCAGCTTTTATCATTGATGCACAAATTGCACCGGCGTCATCCAATGCAGCGGGATTTACTACAGAGTAAATTGTAGATTTTTCATCAATTATATTTTCTTTATTATTTAAATAAAACTGACTCAAATCAGAAATCAATTTCAATCTTTTTTTTGTATAATTACTAAATTTTTCTATGCCGGTAATTTCACCTAATTGCAATAATCCGGCATAAGTTACTCCCCACTCATAACTTGTTAATCTAAATTGACTTTTTGGAATTATTGTATTTTCATCAATAACAACTTTACCGCCGATTTTTTTATTATTTAAGTTGTTCTCCAAATTTGATGGCGTTGATTTTTCAAGAAATTCTAATACTTTTAGTAATTTTTTTACAATATGATTTTCTTTAGGAATTTGATACGGAATGCTGTAATCCGGTCTTAATAAATGTAACGGTGTATTTGAATCATTTATTTTCATATTACACACTATTGAATTGTTATTGAATGTTTAAAAGGGACAAGTCCGGTAATATATAAATGTTTTCCCTTACCTTTTATTGTGCCAAAATGTGTTGAATAAACTTCACCATCCAAAAAGTATAAATTATTATGTTCTGCTTTTCCCGGACCTATTTCAATTGTATCATTTCCAATTGTATATTTTGCAAATCCGTTATTAAGAAAATAATCATTTTCATTATCACCTTTTTCAACACCTTCCAAATTGCCTTCTTGATCAAAACATAAATCCAAAGTAATTTCAACATTTTCCGGACCATCAATATCAAAATCAATTTTGAATTTATTATTTTCTTCTTGAATAATAATTTTTGAACTTAACGTTAAAGTTGTTACCGGTCTTGAATTAAAATCCATTTTACTCCAAAATCTTCCGTCTAAAGATTCTGTTAACTTGTAATCACCATTTTTATTTCTCTTTTCCGAAGGAAGCGGATGATAATAATATGCTTCTTTTTTTTCTGAAAGAATATATTTATTTGAATCAATTTCAATTCCGTCACTTCTAAAATAACCCATGCTGAAAAATGAAGTTGATAATCTCGCATATTCAAGAATTGCTTTACCTTTTCTAAATGTAAAAAAAGTGGGGTTGCACGAACGACCGGAAGCAATTATTAATGGTTTATCATTTCCGCCAAATATAGATGCGGAAATTGTATCACGTTTAATTCTTACCAAATTAGATTCATGAAAAATTTTCGTATAATTTTTCGGCAGAGTTTCACTTTTGGGCAATTCATTGAATAAAATCGGATCAGCCATAAAAAAAGGTAGTGTTCTGCTTAAAATAGTTTTTTCAAAATCATTCAGCAATTCAATTTTTCGCATAACAGCAGATAAAAATCCATCATTTTCGTGAATAGCAATATATCTATAAGTTAAATATCCCCTTAAAATTGAAATTGGATTAAACTGATCCTGACGACGTGAATTTAAACTTACAAGTTCTCCATCTTCTTCTAAATAATAGTAACTTGAAATTAAATTTTTCTTAGCAATTTCAAATAACTTAGGCTGATTTAAAACTTCACCTAAAGTTATAAAAGCATTGTTTTCAACAATTGCATAATTTCTGCTTCGCTCGGGATAATTATCATCGGCATCAATAAAAATACCTTCATCCATCCATTCGTTAATTCTATCTAAATATTTTACATCTTTAAAAATTGAATATAATTGAGCCAGAACCGATGCTATTTCCCATCTATGATTTGGTGTATGAACTCCGCCGTTTTTTATTCCATCACAGGCATTGATTAAAAATTTATCAAGTTTACTTTTTACATTTTTTAATTCATCAAAATTATACAAGTTAATAATTTTTGCTGCCGGACAAAGTGATTCCAATAAAAATGCTGTATCAGGCGGAGATTGTCTATTTCCGGCAGAATCAAGTGTTCCATTTGGATATTGCAATTTTAAAAGTTTGTCAATTATTAATTCTAGACTTACAATTACATTAGAGGATTTAAAATAGGTCGATTTATCATTGCAAAAAGCCGCAGTTAAATTTGCAAATGGTCCACTTAAATTTCTGTAATATTGTCTTTGCTGCGTTTCGTTTTGCTGCTGAAGTAATTTTTCAACTGTAGAATCATTTCCTTTTATTAAACGAATGATTAATTTTTCATCAAGTTGTGGTTTTTTATCATCAACAAAACTGATTAAATTACCCGGAACAAAGACTGTTGCTAATGCCAATGAACTTGTTTTTAGAAAATCTTCCCTGCTCATTTTTTTCATAATAATCTCCAAAATTAGTTAAAAATTATTTCGTTTATTGGATTTAACTAAACCACTTTATTTTTTAACTAAATCATTAACCTATTATATTACAACATATTATCTGTAGATATAATCAAAGTTACTAAATCGTTTTAGTAATTTATATAATATTATTTTTTCTTGCAATTTTTTTATTTGATGGGAAAAAATATTTCCAGAAAATTGAGATTTGAGATGTGAATTAAATTTTAGATTGCAGTAAATCGTTGAATAAATTTTATCATAAATTTTTATTTGAAATTGAATCGATTTTAATTTGATCTTTAAGTTTAATTAATAACTCATCTTTAATCTTGTAATTTAATTTTATTACATCGGCAGTTTCAAATGGATCAATTTTAAGATTGTACAATTCTTCATATCCTTTATTTATTGAATTCCCAAAAGGAATTAATTGCCAACCACCTTTTCTAAATGTAAATTAATTATTTGTCCTTAAGTAGAGTTCCCTTTCCTTATTTTTTTTTGAGCCGTTTATTAAATCCCAAATATTATTTCCATCAAAATTAAAATTCATTTCCAATATAGAATCAATCAAAGAAATAAATGTTGGAAATATATCTTTTGCAATTTCTGATTAGGCGTTTTCAGTTTGCTCAAGCGCCCATTGCATATTTGATTGTCCGGAATAAAGTCAAACTTAAACAATCATAATATTTTTAAGAGCGCTATCATAAATTGTAATTGTATAAGGTCCGCCTGTTATTTGGGTTTTAATCTTTACAAACCATTCACCATTTTCGTTTGTTTCTGCACTATAAATTGAATTATCCCAACTTTTTGAAATTAAAATTTTACTATTTGGTTTTGCCCAGCCCCAAATTGGAGTATCAAATTCTTGCTGTAAAACCATATTATTTGAAATGAATGACGGAGTTCAAATTTGTGCGTGTAGTGAAAATGTATGTATAAGAAAAAGTAAAAATATTTTAGAATTCAGAACTGAAAATTTTCATTTTTAATTCCTTAAAATTTTTTAAAAAATAATCACCACAAAACTAATTTGAAGTAATACTTTTAATCCAACTAATGCATAAATCTTTCCACTTCTCTAATCTGCCTTTGCCTATTGCCAATCCGAAACCGTGTCCGCCTTTTTCAAAAATATGTATTTCACTTGGGATTTTATACTTTTTTAAGTTTTTATAAAACATCAAACTATTTTCAACTGGAACACCTCCGTCATCTTCCGCATGTACCAAAAAAGTCGGTGGAGTATTTTCCGAAATATGCAACTCATTCGAATAATAATTTATCAAATTACTATCTGCATTTTCACCTATAAGATTTGTTCTTGAACCGGAATGTAAATTTGGTGTTTTAAATGTTATAACTGGATACATTAAAATCATAAAATCGGGTCTGCAGTTTATTGAATCAATTTTATCAGTCGTAAAAAAGTTATCTTCAAAATGAGTCCCTAAAGTTGAAGCTAAATGTCCGCCGGCAGAAAAACCCATTATTCCAATTTTATTTGAATCAATTCCCCAATCTTTTGAATGAAATCTTGTTAACCTAAGAGCTCTTTGAGCGTCCAAAAAAGGAGAAAGCCTTCCTTCAATATTATTCGGTGTGTGAGGTAATCTATATTTCACGACTATTCCCGCAATGCCAAATGAATTAAGCCATTTGGCAACATCTGTACCTTCATAATCATACGCTAAAATTCTATATCCGCCTCCCGGAAAAATTACTACGGCTTCACCGGTTGCATATTTTTTTTCTGGCAAATAAACTTCAATCATAGGTTTATCAACTTCGGTAATCCGCATAATATCTGTTATTTGAATTTTTTCATCAACTTTGATATCATTTTGGTTGGGAACATTTTTTTCCCAAAGTGGTAACTTGAAATTTTGACCTAATAATATTGTAGAAAAAGTTCCGTAAATAATTACGAGCAGAAAATATTTTTTCATTTTTTCACCTATAAATAATTTTACTTTTCAATATGAAATACTTCTTCCAATTTTTTTGATACGGGACTTTTATCTTCATTAACTTCCATTAATGGAGCCATATAATGCCCCATTTTTTACATAACAAAGTTTTCCCAATTTCTTCCCATCTTTTTAAATCTTCAATTTCTGCATACGCAAATAAAACATCAGTTTCTTTATCATGAAAAATTGAATAAGTTTTTACACCATGTTCTAATATTGTTTCTTCAAACTCAGCCCAAATTGGATTGTGTCTTGTTTTATATTCACCTTCATTACCTTTATTTAATTTCATTTTAAACGCTACTCTCATGTCAAAATTTTCCTTGTAATTTTATTCAAAATATTTCAATAATAATATATTTTAAAAAATCATTCAACTTTCGAAATTAAATTTAATAATTGTATAACTAAAGAAATTGAATAATTAATTGATCTTCTTTAAAATTTGAAATTATATCTTAAATATTATTTACAGAAAAATATTCATATCTTATTTTTTTATATGAAAAATTATTTTTATTAAATATTTTAAAAAAGCTTTTTAATTGTGCAATTACATAAGCATTGACTTATAATGTTAAATTCCTTTAATCCATTTGAACTTGAAAAACTTCGATTAAATCTCATCGAATTCAGAAAACATTATTCATATCTTCATCTAAACTTATTTAATTATAACGAATATTTTTCAACAGTTCTTCAATTTGATGATATAAATACAGCCGAAGCATTTCTCTTAGAATTTATTGATGAATACAAACTAGCCGTTTCAAAATTTGATGTTTATGGAATCAATCCGGAATTCACCGAAACAATAATTGAACAGCTAAGAAAAATTAATTTTTACAAAACTATTTTAGAACAATTATCTTTTTTAGAATCTGAAATAATCCGAATAGAAACAAATTTTATAAAATTAACTTCGGTTATAAATGGTAATAAAATTGCAGAAAAAAACTATAATATTTATTTCCCGTTGATTTATAAACCTTCGAATGAAAATTATTACGGAATTTTAGAATCAATAAAAGTTAGAATAAATAAATCGACAGATAAAAATCATATCATTATTGTACCAAGCGAAAAAGAAATTGAGGATTTAATTTTAACTCAATGCAGTAAATCATGGGAGCTTGCATTAAGAATTTCAAATAAGTACGTCAAAAAATTATATCCTTTCCATGAAGTAATAATCAGCTTTTCAAAAAAAATTGGTTTTTACGAAGGAAATTCTTTAGGCATAGTTTTAACGATTTTATTTCTTGAACAAATTTTAAAATTTTATAACCCGACTTATACCATAAAAATTATGGAGCAAGTTGGATTTACCGGCGGAATTTCTGAAACTGGAAATGTATTAAGAATGGGCAATGAAATTATTATACAAAAAATTAGAACTGTATTTTTTTCTGAGTTAGAACTTTTTGTATTTCCGAAATATGAAGAAACTTATGCATTAAAAGAACTTTCTAACCTTAAAGAAAAATATCCGAAAAGAAATTTAAAATTAATTCCGGTTGAAGAGATAAATGATGTTTTAAATAGAAGAGATTTAGTTGATATTAAAAAGCAAAATATTCTAATTCGCTCGGCAAAGTTTATTGAAAAGAATTGGATTAGTGCAGCTGCAACTTTAATCCTTTCTATAATTTTTGCTTATTTATTTATTGTTGATTGGGATGATAATCCAAGTATTGTTAAAGCTGATGGAAGATTACTCTATATAAATAATAAGAATGGAAAAACACTATGGACTTTTGAAGCTTTCGCAAATCGAAATGAATTATCTAGTAATTTTCAAAGACAAATTATTAAAATCGTTGATATCAATGGTGATGGCTTAAATGAAGTAATCAGCACAAAGCAAATCAATGATTTGAAAAACATTGCTCACAATTATAACATTATTACTTGTTATGATAAAAATAAAAATATTATTTGGACATATAAATTTAATGATATTGTTGAATCGGAAAGAGGTACATTAAATAATGAGTATTCTTTCAATATTCTTGACACACTAACAGAAAATAAAATTAAATCATTAATACTGTTTTCAAGTAATATAACATCTTTTAGTTCTGCTATTTATCGTTTAGAATTAAAAACCGGGAAAAGATTACCCGGAACTTTTTGGGCTTCCGGTCATGTAGTTGATGGAATAATAAAGAATATAGATCAAGTTGGAAAAAAAGAAATCATTGGAATTGGTTATGATAATGGATATGAAGATTTAGTTTTTTTTGTTTTTAATTTTGATACATTAACAACCGTCCGACCCACAACTAATGAATATTTAATCAGAAATTATCCCGTCTGTAATATGAAAGCATATATTCGCTTTCAAAAATCAGATTATGATAAATATATTGGAGTTAGAACACCAACATTTAATTTTGGAAGTTTTTATGAAAACGAGGGAAGTGCAAAAATTTGTTTTGCATCAGCAATAGGTTTGAACCAAGAAGAACGAGCAATTGGTTATGAAATAAATTCTAATTTAAAAGATATAGATATTGTAATTGTAAGTACATATAGAGTTAGAAGAGATTCTCTAGTAGTTCATGGAAAACTAAAACCGCCACTTACAGATACTGATGAATACTGCAATATTTTAAAATCTCAAATAAAATATTGGAACGGAAAAGAATTTGTATATCGAAAAGATTTGGACTGATATAAAATCCAGTGCAAATTTCTCAATTTTTTAATAATCAAAATTTCTAAAAATTATTTTACTTCATACAATTTAATATCACCGAACAAACCATAATCCAATAATTGATATTGTTTCCCGGAAGGATAACCTACCGTGCCTCTCCAATGCCATGGACTTACTAATCCCGGAACCGGATTTTTATGATGCGGTCCAAGAAGGTTTTTCAAACTTCCAATAATTTTAACATCAATTTGATTATTTCCGTTTACCAAAAATTCTGTAACATTTAATTTATCAGAATCAAGAGCAATAACTCCAGCGTCTTTTCCATTAACAATAATTGATGCAACTGTTCCCTTCCAAGCATTAAGTTTTATAAAATATTCAGAATTCGATTTTGTTACATTGAAATCTTTTACATAATTAATTCCCCAAGAATAAAACGGCAATCCTTGATCTTTCCAACTAATTAATTTCAATTCATTTATTGGAGATTTAATTTCCCAACCTTTAACTGATGCTTCAACTGAAAAATCTCCAACAATGTAAATTGGTTCAACTTCGGCGTGTATATTCATCGGGAAACATTTTATTTCAATATTATTTTTGCCTTGTTTTACAAAATTGCCAATATTAAAAACTCCAAAATCTCTATCTAACCACCATTTATTTTTTTCGTTTACAACTTTTTGGTCGTTAATAAATACTTCCCAAATTTCCGGTCTTTCAACAATTGCTTTCATATTGGTAAAATTAAATTTATCATTTATGAAAAAATTATAAATTGCAGAAAAACCACTTTCTTTGGGAAAGTTTGATTTATCTAAAATTGAAGTTTTATACTGAACCGAAGTATTCCACGGATTTCCATTTTCAAATCCGTTTTCTTTAAATGCTTTTGTTCCCGCATCATAAACATTTAATTCATTAAAAGTTTTTCCGTTGATTTTAAGATCACAAAAGTCAATCATTAAAGCGTTGTCTTCAATTCGGTTAACTTTTATTTCAGATGTAGAATTTATTTCAACAAATTCATTTTTATTTCCAATTGAAGAATATCCGGTTAATTCAGAATCTGAAATAAATAAAAGTAAACTTTGAACTGGTTCTAACTCAACTGATAATTTTATTTTATCATTAATTTTTGTTTCGGAAAAATCACTAATTTCTCCGGTAAACGAATTTAATATTTTTGCATCTTTTCCGTTAATTAAAATTTCAACGAGTGACTTTTCATC
This sequence comes from Ignavibacteriota bacterium, assembly GCA_016708125.1. Classification (NCBI taxonomy): domain Bacteria; kingdom Pseudomonadati; phylum Ignavibacteriota; species Ignavibacteriota bacterium. The sequence goes on from JADJGF010000001.1 coordinate 109,523, forward strand.
CATACTGGAATTAACCAAAAACAATATTTGTCCGTCATTTAAAATTCTTCTGTGATGATAAAAATTTCCTCCAGTAAATTTGAATTGAACGTTTTTATCCGCAAAATGATTTTTAATAACTTCGCTATTTAATTCAGTATAATTAAATAAGTTTTTATTTTTTTCAGAAAAGAGTTTTATTAAATCTTGATTAATTTCACCATCAATTAACTTCGGAATTGAGAATGAAATTACCTTTCCGCCTTCGGAAATAAATTTCTTTAATAAATTAAATGTACTCAAATTCATGTTTTCAAAATTTGCTGGAATTACGACTGTTGTGTAGCTTCTTTCTCCAACAACAAATTTATATTCATCAATTGATCCATGATTTTTAATAATGTCTTCCGAACCAAGATCGTATTCAATTTGATTTTTTTCCAAAGTTGTAACAAATTTTTGAAATGTTAAACCAATTTCGGTATTCATTTTATTAACTGACTCATTGATATAAGAATCATAAAGCCACGCAGATGTAGTCGGTTCTATAATTAAAATATCATTTTTTTGTTCACCGGAAGAAAGTACAAATGATAATCTTTTGTAATAATCATTCAGATATTTATAATTTTCCCAATAAGGAGTGTGATAAGAAAATGAAGGCGGATAATCATATTTTCTTGCGCCGGTAAGAGTGTAATGAGAAAGATGCTGATTCATAAAATTTACACCGAGCACATATTCCCAATCGCCAAGTCTTTTAAAATCTTTAAAAGTTTCTTCCCAACCTCCGCCGCCGTATGTTTCCGATAATGTTCGTTTTCTTCCAAGTTGATTTGCAACGCTAGCCAATTCTTTAACGGCTCTAATATTTCCAAATTGAGCACGATTTGAAACTTCATCAAATTGATTGAAAAGCATATCGATTCCAGGCATCTGATGATAAGCATACATTGCCATATTATCACCGCCAAGTTTCATACTTGGCCAGCCGTGCTCCCAATAATGTCCGGTAAAAATTAAATTATTTTCTTCACAATATTTATTTTGCGGCTTTGACCATCTTTCTATAAATAATTGCAGCAAAGTTTGAGTGTAATTATGTCGAACTTTTTTCCAATCGCCAACTTCTTTATAGAGTGAAGGAAAATGATCTTGTAAATCATAATTCCATAGTTTTTTAAAATACTCAAATAAATCCGGAGTCCATCTAATTCCTCCGTGAGTATTGATTTCCGGTTCATCAGTAAAAACTCCTTTTATTGATTTACCAAAATCTTTTCCGGCAATATTTTTGTAACCCGTCATTGTAACATCAATAAATTTCTCTGTAACTCCAGGATGCAAAAGATCAACATAAGACCATCCGCCGAACCATCCGGATTTTTCATAATACATTTTTTTTAGTAAAGAATATTCTCCTTTTACACCAACTTTATTTGATGCAACATTTGTGATGTTTTTATATTCACTTCCAACTTTTTCATAAATCAAAAAATAATCTTTATAATTTGTGGGAATTACGTTTGTGTCAATTGGTTCAAATCCTTGTCCATTTTCATATGATTCCGACATTTGTGCTGGAACATGTCCGCCGGCAAAACCGCTTGGATATGAGTTCTCATCATAAATCCAAATATTTAAGTTAAGCTCTTTAGCCTTTTCCACAGTGTGGGCAAATAATTCAAACCAATCTTTTGAAAGATATTCCGTTATAAGTCCAGGACGAGGGTGAATAAAAACTCCGCCAAATCCAAGTCGCTTATAATCTTTTAAATCTTGTTCAATTCTCTCTTTTGTAATTTTTCCATTCCAGACATAAAATGGAACTGTTCCATAATCTTGATGCGGATTTGTAAAATTTTCACTAATCGATTTAAAATCAGCAGAATCATTTTTCACATTTTTATTTTCTTTGTTTGAACAACTAACATTTACTATTAACAAAATTATGAATGAAATATTTAAGAAATATTTCCATCTGATATTTTGATTTTTTCGATTCACATTATTCTCAAGAATAAATTAAAAATTTATTTTATTGTTTTTTTTAATTAACAATTTTTCATCATGTAGTTTGTTCTAAAAATAGTAATATTTTATTGAAACTTGCGTAACAATTTAAAATTAGAATTATAAATTTCACTAACAATAATTTCTTTCCTTATTGAATTGCATAGAATAATTTTGTTTGCATTTTTTAAATCAGAAATTGTTAAAATTTTTTCTTCACATTTTTTTTCATCAATCATAAATTGTCTATAACATCCATTGAGAATTCTTAATTTTATTGGTGGAGTATATAGTTTTCCATTTTTTTCTAAAATTAAATTTGTGATTGCGCCTTCTAATAATTCATTTTTTTCATTTATAAAAATAATTTCATCAAATCCTTTTTCCCTAAATTTGATATACTCTTTATCCCACGGTCTAAATGTTGTTTTGTGAAATAAATATTTTTCGTCATCACATCTTTCTGCATTACTTAAAATTACTTTCACACATTTTGAAATATTGTTCAATTCATCAAATGCAATTTTTACATTTCCCCATTTATTTAGAAGAAGTCTTATTTTATATTTTTTTTCTTTACTTAATTTCTGAGTAATTTTTTGTAAACTATTTTTAATTTTAGTTTCATCAAATTTGAATAAAAAATATTCCGCCGAAGTTTTTAATCTTTGAAGATGATAATTCAATAAAAAATATTCTCCGTTCTCAAACAGAATTGATTCCAATAATTCAAAATACTTTGGTTTTTTACTTATAAATTTTCCTTTAAGTAAAACTTCTTCATACTCTTTTTCCGGATTACTATCCCAAACAACACCGCTTCCTAAGCCGAGTTCACCGACATTCGTTTTTTTATTTATGCTTATTGTTCTAATTGGAATATTAAAAACAGATTTGCGATTTGTAATTATTCCAATTGCTCCTGTGTATAATTTTCTTGAAGATTTTTCTAACTCAGCAATTATTTGCATTGACCGAATTTTTGGAGCGCCGGTAATTGATCCGCTTGGAAATAAATTCTTAATTATTTCACTCAATTTATTTGATTTTAATTTACCAATAACTGTTGATGTTAATTGAAACAGAGTTTCATACTTTTCAACTTCATATAATTTTTCAACTTTTACAGAATTTACTTGAGAGATTTTCCCGATATCGTTTCTAAGTAAATCAACAATCATAACATTTTCAGCTAAATTTTTTTCATCATTTTGAATTTGATTAATCAAACTTTTATATTCACTCGGATTTCCTTTTCTTTTAATTGTTCCTTTCATTGGCTTGCAGATTATTGATTTATAATCAGTTTCAAAAAATAATTCCGGTGAAAAAGAAAGTATAAACTCCTTATCTGTATTGATTAAAACCGAATAACCCGCAGACTGATTAAATATTCCATTTAAGAAAAGTGAAGTTATTTCTCCAATGAAATTAAATTTAGCTTTTGAAGTAAAATTAATTTGATAAGTATCACCTTTTTCAATAAAGTTTTTTATTCTTTCAATATTTTTTACATAATTACTTTTGGAAATATCTATCTTATAATTCTGAATATTTTGTTTCCCAATAAATTTTTGAACTTCATCAAATTGTATTTTATCTGATCTGAAAATTTCTACATTCTTTTTTTCATAAAAATTAAATTGAATTTCCTCGTGATTTATGTAAGATTTTTTAATCACTTTTGGCTGAAAGAAATAACCAATTTCATACGGAATTGTTGCAAATCCGAAAAGATTTTTCTTTTGAATTAATTGATCAACTTTTTCAAGAATTGCACTTACTTCATTGTGTGTTGCGCCTTTTAATATTTCTATAGGATTTTTAAAGAAGAAAGATTTTCCATCATTATAAATATTTGGAGTGTAAAAAAATGCGGAGTTTTTATTTACTTCAACTTGTTGTAAAATTTCTATGATTTGCATAATCCAAATTTACATTTTCAGAAATAAATAAATCAAAATATTTGTTCAGAAATCAAAACAATTTTAAGTAAATAAAACTTTTCTCTCACATCATTTTGTATATAATTTATAAAGAACGGGAACAACAATTAATGTCAAAATTGTTGAAACTAATAATCCGCCGATAATTGTCCAACCCATTGGCGCCCACATTGTTCCGCCGCCTAATGTTAAAGGAAAAAGTCCGACAATAGTTGTTCCGGTAGTTAATAAAATCGGCATAAATCTAACTTCGCATGCAGAAATTAATGCATCAAATATTTTCATTCCTTCTGTTCTTAATTGATTTGTATAATCAACAAGAATGATTGAATTATTTACAACAATTCCTACCAAACTTGTTAAACCGACAAATGCCGTAAATGAAAATGTATTTCCGGTAATTAATAAAGCTATTATTGATCCAATTATTGCTAATGGAATTGCAGAGAAAACTATAAACGGTTGTTTGTATGATTTGAATTGTAAAACCAAAATTCCAAAAATTCCAACAATTGCGATAATCATTGCTTTTGCCATTCCGCCAAATGATTCTTGCTGACTTTCTTTTTCACCGCCGACGTAAAATGTATAACCTTTCTTTAGCGGAATCTTTTCAACATTTTTTACAATTTCATTTGTTACTGCATTTACAGAATAATTTGAAATTACATCAGAAGTAATTGTTACTGTTCGTGAAAGATCAAAATGGCTAATAGCCAAAGGTGTTTTAGTAAATTCAATTCTGGCTAATTGCTTTAGCGGAATTTGTTCGCCGGTTACTGATGAAATAAAGATTCTATCAAATTTTGCAAAGTCTGAATTTTCTACAATTGGTGCGCGTAAAATTATGTTAAACTCCTTTCCGTTTTCATCTCTAAAATTTGTAATTGTTAATCCATTTATTGAAGCTCTGACTGTTCTATCAATCTCTGCTATCGGAACTCCTAAGATTGCAGCTTTCTCTTTATTTATTTTTACCGATAAATCCATTTTGGTTGTGTTCAGCGGATTGTTAATATTTACAGTACCTTTTGTTGATTTAAATATTTTTTCAACTTCCAAAGAAACTTTTCTTAATTCGGAAATATTTTCACCTAAAATTTTAATTGCAATCGGAGCTTCAATCGGCGGACCTTGTTCAAAATCTTTTACTTCAATTTCTGCTCCGGCAATTTGGGAAAATTCGTTTCTTAATTCATTTAAAAAATTATTAAACTTAGAATAATTATATGATTTTAATTCAACATAAATTTGTGAGTGATTTTTAGCATTTCTTTTTCCAACTACATTGTAATAAATTCTTGGATTTCCATTTCCTATATTTGTCGTAAAATTTAGAATCTCATCTTTATTCTTCAAAATATTTTCAACTTTTAAAGCATATTCAGATGTTCTTTCAATACTTGAACCTTCCGGTAAATTAATATTTATCATAAATTGAGGCTTTTCTGCTTTTGGGAAAAAGCTTACTCCAACTAATGGAATTAAGGATAAACTTAACAAAAATATTATGATAGATATTGCGATAATTAATTTTGGATTATTCAAAGCAAATGTTAATCTTTTTTTATACAAATTATGGATTACATGATTTACAACTTTTCTCATTTTCTTTTCATGAGAAATTGATTTAATACTCATCAAGTTTTTTGATAATAATGGAGTTAAAGTTAGAGCTAACATTAATGATGCAAATAATGTATAAGTTACAGTAACCGGCATACTTCTTATAAAATCTCCGGTTACATCTTGCATCAACATCATTGGAATAAAAGCAAAAACTGTTGTTAACGTTGAACTGATAATTGGCCAAGTAATTTGTGAAACTCCTTTTACTGCAGCTTCCATATTTGATAATCCAAGTGAAATATATCTTGCAATATTTTCTGTAACAACAATTGAATTATCAACAAGCATTCCTAACGCAATAACCAAGCCGGCAATTGACATTTGTTCCAATCCGTAATTGGATAAATCTAAAAATCCAATACCAATAATAATTGCAATTGGAATTACTGACATAACAATTAAAGCTGTTCTTAAATCAACAAACAAAAACATTACAATTCCGACAAGCAATAAACCTTGTAATAGATTTAGAAAAAATCCGTTCAATCTAATTTCAACACTTTGCGATTGATCAAAAACTGTTTCCAATTTCATTGAACTCGGAAGTGAAGTTTTAAATTCCTCAATTTTTTCTTTCATTCCATTTGAAACATCAAAAATATTTGTTCCCGGTTTTTGATCTGCAGTAATAAACACAGATCTCTTTTGATTAAATTTAGCAATGTAATTTTCATCTTCATAAGTTTTCGAAACTTTTGCAACATCCTTCAAATAAAGTATATTTCCGTTCAAAGCATTAATTATTACGTTTTTAATTTCATTTATATTTTTAAAACTACCGCTTGTTTTAATGCTGAAGTTTTTTCCACCCAAATCAATTTCACCACCGGGAATATTTGCGTTTTCCGATTGCAAAATTTGAATGATTTTGGATAATGGAATTTTATACTTTGATAATTTTTCTAAATTAATTTCAACTCTAATTTCTTGCTTTGGAAATGCTAATGTTTGAACACTTTTTACGCCATTTACTTTTTTTAAATTATCTTCTAAATGTTCAGCTTCCTTTTCTAATTTAGAATATTCATCAGTCTCTGAAATTAAAGCTAACTGTAGAATTTTCACATCGGAAATTGACCATTTTAATAAATCGATATCATAAATTTCTTCCGGTAATTTATTTCTAATACTGTTTACTTTTTGAGTAACATCTGAATATTTTTCATCGGCATCATTTCCGGCAATAAATTCAATATCAACAACACCGTAGCCATCACGAGCATAACTTTTTATATTCTTAATATCATCAAGTTCGTTAAGCGCTTCTTCTATCGGATTTATAACCATTTCCTCAACATCACTTGGAGTTGCTCCGGGATAAACTACAATTACAGATGTTGCCGGAGGTGATACTTGCGGATCTTCCGATCTCGGCATTGTAAAAAATGAAACAATTCCGAGTAACAAAAAAATCAGAATTATTATAATTGAAAATTGGTGATTCTCTATTGTTAATTTTGATAAGTTCATAAAAACTCCAAAAAATAGAAACCGGAAATCGAAAACGGAAAACCGATTTACCTAAAATTTTTCTTTTCTTGTTTTAATTAATTTAGATAACATTGCAGAAATTTTTCGAGTTAATTCCACAATATTATTGCATTTATTTTCATCTAATATTTTTAAATTCTTTAACAAATAAAGCTGCGTTCTTAATTCACCACATGAACCTTTTGCGATATAAAGAAAATGTATAAATTCCTTATTTGTATTGCGTTCAAAACCCTCTGCGATATTTGACGGAATTGAAATTGCCGCTCTTTGCATTTGATCTTTTAATCCATAATCTTTGCTATTAGCTAATTCATTATAAATTATTTCGACTAAATTCATTGATTCTTTCCAAACATTTAAATCTTCAAATTTGGATATAGAATTTTCCATTTTAATCCTTATTCTTTTAAGTTTTTATTTCTCAGTTTTCGGTTCCCGTTCTTCTGTTTCCATTCTCCCGTCTCCGGATTCCGTTATACCTTTTTCTGTTTCCGTTACTTCAAAATTTTTACTTTTATTCCATCTTTCAAATATTCTGCACCATCAGTTATAATTTCATGAATACTTTTGTCTTCAATTTTTACTAAAACATATTCATCATAAATCTCACCGATTTCAATTTCCTTCTTAACAGCTTTGTTATTGTGAATAATGAAGATATTACCAGTTTTTCCTTCCGTATCGACTAAAGACTTTATCGGAATTTTTTTATAATTATTTTTCTCAGATGAAAAAATATCCACACTTGAAATCATTCCAGATACAAATTGATTGTAAGAGTCTTTTATTGATAATTCAATTTCGTACATGCCATTCAAAGGATTTGCAGCTCCGGCAATTTGTGTGACTTCTCCAGAAAATTCCTCATCAAACGAATCAAATTTTATTTTTGCATTATTGCCTATTTTAATTTTATGAAAATCATTCTCTGTAATTCCACAAACAATTTTCCACTGCGAATCTTTTGAACCCATTATGAATATTGGTGTTCCGGGTGAAACCATTTCATTTGCATCAATTAATTTCTTATAAATTTTACCAGAGAAAGGAGCAGTAATTGTTGAATATTTTAAATTGAATTTCGCAATATTTAAACCGGAACTTGCAGCTTCCAATCCGGATTTGGCATTTTGATATTGCTCCAAAGTTACAACACTATCTTTGTACAAATTTTCAACTCGATTAAAATCACGTAAAACTTTCTCGTAATTAATTTTTGCTTGATTAAACTGAGCATCAATTTCATCTAATTTTAATTTTGCTAAAATTTGTCCTTCTTTAACAATTTCGCCTTCTTCAACAAAAATATATGAAATTATTCCACCGGTTTTAAATGCAAGTGAAATTTCCTTTTCCGCTTTTAATATTCCGCTTGTATGAATTGGCAATGAAAATTCTTCCTCAATAATTTTTTCAACTTTAACCGGAATTATTTCCTCCGAATTAATTTCTGTTTTATCTTCACTACAATTTGTAAATATTATTATCCCCAATAAAATTAAGCTCAAAACACTTATTTTATTTTTCATATTTATTCCTAAAATTTATTAATTGACTTTTCATTTTTTACTTCCAAAATTTATTTTCCTAAGAAATCTTTTAATTCAATTAAAGCAGAAGTTTTTTCTAACTCCGATATTTTTTGTTGTAAATCATATTTTGTAATTATTTCATTTATTTCTGTCTGCAAAAGTTTATTTCTCGAATCAAGATATTCCACAAAATTTATCATTCCTTCTTTATACTTTTTATCAACAATTCTAAAAGATATTTTCATACTATTAAGCATTTCTTGTGATGATTTTATTGATTTTTCCGCTAATTCATAATTTTTGTAACTCTGCAAAACTTGAAGCGAAATTTGTTTTTTTATTTCTTCAATTTGAGTTTCAACTTTTTTCTTTTCTAGTTCAGCTTGCTCACTTTTTGATGCATCTTGAAATCCGTTGAATAAATTCCAATGTAAAACCAAAGATGCCATCCAGTAATCATCTTTATCGGTGAATTTATAATCTTCTCCTTGAAAGCCGTAATCTGCGGCAAAAATTAGCGATGGAAAATAATTTGCGTTTGATATTGATTTTTTATTCTCATAAACATTTTCTAAAAAATTAAGCTGTAAAATTTCCTCTCTATTATTTATTGCGCTGGAATGTGTTAGATCAAAATTAAGTTGTGAATTTTTCGCAACTGAATTTGTGTCAAAAATAATTTCACTTTCCAAAGGTTTGTTGAGAAGAAAATTAAAATATGATTGCGCCAACTCCCTATTATTATTGGCTTCCAGAAGTTTTTGCTCAATTTCAGATACTTCAGCTTTTGCACGATAAACAACATCAACGGTAATTTTATCATTTTTGTGCAGACTCTCGCAAACACGTAAATTTTCATTTACCAATTCTAAAGTATTTTCATATATTTTTTTTACACTCTCTGTCTTTAAAAAGTTATAATATGAGTTTTTAATTTGAGCAATTAATGAACGAATATAAATTTGTTTATCAAGTGAAGAAATTTCCGCAAGATTATCTTGAATTTTATAATTGAAAAATATTGCCGGTTGAATAATTGGCTGAACCAAACTTATTTTTGTTTCGTGTTCTTGTTCACGAAGAAATGGAATATTTTCATTTTGAATATTTGTGGGAAATAAATTTTGCTGCATCAAATAATTTAAAGAAGCGTGAATGGGATTTACAATATTTCCAATCGGGAAAATAATTTCGCGACCTCCGCCGGCTCTTGTGTATCTTGCGTTAATTCCTATTGATGGATAAAACATTCCTTCAGCTTCATTTAACGAGTTTAAACTTTTTTCAAGATCAAACTGTTTTTGCTTTAGTGCAAGATTATTTGCTAATCCAAATTTTACATAATTTTCAATCGTTTCGTTTTGAGGAAAAATTATTGACGAAAAAAAAAGAATTGTTAAAATTATTTTTACTTTCATAAAACCTCACTAAACAATAATTATTAAATGACTGTAAGTCATTATTTAACAAAATTTTTATGCTTTTAATGCGTTATACGTAAATTCAAAAAAGTAGGAAATTAATTCTTCAGATGTGCAACTCATTTTATTGCACAAAATATCGCCTTTCAAAGTTACTAATTGCAAAACTCCAAGTGATTCTCCCCAAAGAATTAAAGCTGTTTTTTCCGGATCTAAATCTTTCCTTATTGAACCGTCATTCATTCCCTCAATTATAGTTTCGACAAGAATTTTATTAGTTTCCATTTTTATTTTAAGAATATTTTCATCTTCCGAATCTGTTTCAATTTCCCTAACTTTTTGAGTTTCTTCAAACATTAAAGCATTATAATAATTGGGGAAATCATAATAAAATTTTATATAAGCTTCACCAATTGCTTTAACTTTTAAGAGTCCGTTTGGTTGATTTTTAGTAAATTCAATAAACATTTCCAACTGTTTTGAAATTCCCCTTTTTACAAAAACCTTAAACAATTCTTCTTTGCTCTTAAAATAAAGATACAAAGTACCTTTGCTCAATTCAGCTTCGGCAGCAATATCATCCATTGTTGTATTTGCAAAACCTTTTGAGAAAAATACTTTTTCCGCAGCAAGAATTATTTCTTGTCGGCGCTGCAATTTTTCTCTTTCTTTTCTTTCAGAAATTCCCATAAAATGAATTATATTATATTTACTGACTATTAGTAATTATTTTACGCAAAGTTAATTTTTTATTTTAAGTTTGTCAAGTTTTTATTGACAAAAGATAATTTACACATTATATTGCACACATAATATGTGGAGAATAAAAATGCCAAACTTAACTTTGTCATTTAATGAAGATTTACTTAACAAAAGTAGAAAATATGCTGAAGAAAAAGGAATTTCTTTAAATAAGCTTATTAGAGAATTGCTTACAAAAACTGTTCAAAATGATTCAACAAATTGGTTAGATGATTGTTTTAAAGTAATGGATAAAAGTTCAGCAAATTCATATGGTAAAAAATGGAACCGCGAGGATTTATATAATGAGTAAAATTTTTATTGATACAAATATTTTAATATATTCTTTAAATAATAATGATGAAATTAAAAAAAATTCCGCGAGAAATATTTTGAAAAATTTAATTAAAAATCATCAATTAGTAATTTCTACTCAAGTTATTCAAGAGTTTTATGTAACTGCAACAAAAAAGTTAAATGTCGACGCAATAATTACAAAAAGTATAATTAATTCATTTCAGAATTTTGAAATTGTTACAGTTAATTATGATTTGATTAACAATGCAATTGATTGCAGTATTCTAAATATGTTATCTTTTTGGGATTCTCTAATTATAGTTTCAGCACAATTTTCAAAATGCTCGGAAATTTATACGGAAGATTTGAATTTGGGACAAAACATTTTGGGAGTAAAAATTATAAATCCATTCAAATAAAAATTAACATTTCATTTGTTCATTTAATTTCTACAAAATTCTATAACTTTTTATTAATTCCAAACATTGCGAATAATAGCCCATTCCAAAAAGATTAAGATGATTTAAGATATGATAAAGTTTGTAAATATTTTCTCTATAACTCCAATTTTCAGCAAGCGGAAATTCTTCATTGTAAGCAGAATAAAAAGTTGAATCAAATCCGCCGAATAATTTTGTCATTGCCAAATCTGCTTCTCTATTTCCATAATAAATTGCGGGATCTATCAAACATGGATTTCCGTTTTCATCAGAAATATAATTTCCGCTCCATAAATCGCCATGAAGCAAAGAAGGAATATTTTCACTTCCTTCTAAAATTTTGTAAATATTTTTTTCGATTTTTGAAAACTCATTTTGCAATTCTAATTTTACGAATTCATTTTGTTCAGCAAGATTAAATTGAAATTTTAATCTTTTTTCGAAATAAAATTCTATCCAATTTTCACATTTCGGTAAGTTTTTTTGAGGAGTAGAACCGCAGAAATTATCTTCATAAAATCCAAATTTATTAGAAGTGAATTTATGCATTTGTGCAAATTGTCTTCCAAAAATTTCACTAAAATTTTTCACTTTAGATTTTTGTTCAACATATTCCAAAACTAAAATTTCTTCATCTACAAAAATTACATTTGGAACTCGAATTGTCTTGGATTTAGCAATTTCATTTAATCCATTTGCTTCAGCAAAATTTATTTTTGGGTTGGAATAATTTTTAACAAAATATTTTTTACCATTTTCAGTTTTAATAATTTTGGAATCAGCAATACAACCACCGCCAACATTTTGTGAGGAAATAATTTTTTCTTGAAGAAAATTTTCTAAATTATTTTTCCACATTTTTTAAATAAAATTTAAAAGTTGAATAAGGAAATTTAAAAAGATGACATCTTTATTAATTACTTATTTTTTTCACAAGATTGTGATCAGAAATAATTTTGTTTAACAAACCATAGCATGAATCTTCTAAAATATCCAAAACTAATTCAAAACCTTCCGGACCGCTATAATAAGGATCGGGAACTTCATTATATTTATTTTCAGAAGAGAAATTTGTCATCATAAATATTTTTTTCGCAAATTTTTTTTCAGTATCGAGCGAAAGCAAATTCCTAAAATTATCTTTATCCATAGCAATTATATAATCAAAATTCTCAAAATCAATATTTCTAAATTTGCGTGCAATACTTGTAATTCTGTAACCGCGTTTTATTGCATGGCGTTTCATTCGCGCATCAGCTTGTTCACCTTCATGATAGGCTATTGTTCCGGCAGAATCACATTGAATTTCATTTTCTAATCCGGCTTTCTTAACAAATTTATTCATAACTGCTTCGCCGCTTGGCGATCTGCAAATATTTCCCATACAAACAAAAATTACTTTTATCATTTTTCCCTTATTTTTTACTAAATACAATTAAAATAGTTTTAGTAAAACTCAAAAAATATTATGTATATTATTTTTATTTTACATTTATAAATTACAATTACGATTTGTAAATTCCCAATCCAGAATTGAGCTAAATTGTTATTTCAACAAATTCCGCAAATTAGAATTACGTTTTAAGAAATTTCATCTAAATAATTATCTTTAGTTAAATAAAAAATATTATTAGGAAAATATTTTGTATGGATAAAGCTTTATCAATTCTTCAAGAAAAATTTGGACATAAAAGTTTTAGAGGGCAGCAAGAAAAAATAATTAACGAGCTTGTTGTTAATAAAAATAATTGCTTGGTTTTAATGCCAACCGGCGCCGGAAAATCTATTTGTTATCAAATTCCGGCATTATTGTTTGATAGTGGGACGATTGTAATTAGTCCATTGATTGCCTTGATGCAAGATCAAGTTGATGCATTAAAAGCAAAAGGTATTTCCGGTGAATTTATTAATTCTACCTTAAACCCAAATGATAGAGAAAAACGCTTAAGCGATTTTATAAACGGCAAAATTAAATTTTTATACGTTACGCCGGAAAGATTTAGAAAAAAAGATTTTGCTGAAAAAATTAAATCAGCGAAAATTTCTTTGCTTGCAATTGATGAAGCCCATTGTATTTCTGAATGGGGACACGATTTTAGACCAGACTATTCAAGGATTTCAGAATTCAGAGAATTGCTTGGCAATCCGCTCACAATTGCTTTAACCGCAACTGCAACAATAGAAGTTCAAAAAGATATTATTGCAAAACTTGGTTTGAAGAATGATCAAATAAAATTATTTCATCAAGGAATTCAACGACCAAATCTTAGGCTTGAAACTGAAGATGTTTATGATGAAAATGAAACAATGGTTCAAATAGAAAATGTAATTCAAAAATATAAAGGTTCCGGAATTATATATTTTGCTTTAATAAAAAAATTAGAAAGATACTCGCAACTTTTAAATGATAGAAAAATCCCGCATACAATTTATCATGGAAAACTTGAAGCAAAAAAACGAAAACAAATTCAGCAAGAATTTATTTCCGGAAATCAAAAAATTATTCTCGCAACAAATGCCTTTGGGATGGGAATTGACAAACCGGATATAAGATTCGTAATTCATGCGGAAATTCCCTCTTCAATTGAATCTTATTATCAAGAAATTGGTCGAGCCGGTAGAGATGGTAAAGACTCTTTGTGCAAATTATTATATAATCAAAGCGATCTTTACACTCAAATGGAGTTTATTAAATGGGCAAATCCAAATGCCGATTATTACGAAAATATTTACAATTTGATTAGAGAAGATATCAGCAGAGTAAATGGATTTGGTATTGAATTTTTAAGAGAACGAATGAGTGATAGAGATAAAAATGATTTTAGAGTTGAAACCGTTCTCGCAATGCTGGATAGATATGGAGTTACCGAAGGCTCCTTAGAAAATAGTAATCTTTCTCTGCAAACAGATCTTCCGGAAGAATTGTGTAACGATGAAAGTTTAAAAGAAAAGTTAATGAACGACAACAAAAAATTATTAGCGGTTGTAAATTATTTCAAAACAAAATCATGCAGAAGAATTTATATTTCAGAATACTTTGGATTTTTTGATCAACCACCTTGCCATAATTGTGATAATTGTATTGAATAAAATTTATGTATAAATTTCAATATCATAAAGTAAAATAGTGAAATTATAATGGCGAAGAATTACAATGAACCAATGCACACAGCTGAACATATTTTAAATCAAACGATGGTGAGAATGTTCAATAAAGGTAGGTCTTTCAGCGCACATCTTGAAAGAAAAAAATCCAAATGCGATTACCACTTTGATAGAAATTTATCAGATATTGAAATTACAGAAATTGAGGAAAAGGTAAATAATATTATAAAAATGGATTTAGATATAACTGAAGAAATTATTGATTTCGCAGAAGCTGAACAAAAATATAATCTTCAAAAGTTGCCGAATGATGTTACCGAAAAAGTAAGGATAATAAAAGTCGGTGATTACGATGCGTGTCCGTGTATTGGTCAACATGTAAGCAATACAAGTGAAATTGGAAGATTTAAAATTATTTCCACAAGTTTTGAAAATGATATTTTACGTTTAAGATTTAAATTGGAAGAAACAAACTAAAGGAGTTAAAATGAAAATCATTATAAATATATTTTTTCTCGCAATAATTTTATTTATAAATTCTTTCTCACAATCAAATTCCGAAGAAGTTTTCGACAGCTTAAAAGCAAAGAAATACGGAGCTGATGACTACGGAATGAAAACTTACGTTATGGCATTTTTAAAAAAAGGTCCAAATAGAAATTTAGATTCTGCAAAATCTGCCGAGTTGCAAATGGCTCATTTACAAAATATTTTCAGATTAGCAGACGAAGGAAAATTAGTATTAGCTGGTCCTTTTTTTGGCGATGGCGAAATTAGAGGAATTTACATTTTTGATGTAACCACAGTTGAAGACGCAAAAAAATTAACCGAAACCGATCCGGCAATTCAACAAGGAAGTTTGGTTATGGAATTAATTCCTTGGTATGGAAGCGCAGCATTAATGGAAGTAAATCAGATTAGCAAAACTTTAACAAAAAAATCAATCTTAGGAAATTAGATAATGAATTATATTTCAAAATTTTTATTTCTTATAAGATTTCTAAATTATTCAAAATGTCATTCCCGTGAAAACGGGAATCTATTGAATTTTTTCTGGATTCCCACTTGCGTGGGAATGACAAGCAAGATTAATTCAATATTTCACAAGTTTCTGATTATAATAATTTCACTTTATATAATTTCGTGTTCAAGTTCAAAAGAGTTTTCAGAGTTTAGAGATGTCGAAGGAATTTTAATTGAAGACGGAATTGCAAGTTGGTATGGAAAAGAATTTCATGGAAAATCTACAGCAAATGGTGAAACTTATGACAAAAATGATTTCACCGCTGCACACAGAACTTTACCGTTTGGCAGTATAGTTCGAGTTACAAATTCTGAAAATAATAAATCTGTTATTGTAAGAATAAATGACCGTGGACCTTTTGCAAAAAATAGAATAATTGATTTATCTCAAAAAGCTGCGCAGAAAATTGAAATGATAAGTTCCGGTTCCGCAAAAGTGGAATTAAGATTGCTTAGTAAAAGCAGCAATTCTAAAATGCCAAATGATTTAAAAGTTCCGAATTATTCTGTGCAAGTTGGTTCATTCAAAAATAAAAATGAAGCATTAAAAGTAAGCTCAGAAATTGAAAACTCGCGCGTTGAAGAAGCGTTTGTAAATGGTGAAAAATATTTTAGAATTTATGTTGGATTGTTTACAAATAAAGATGAAGCTTCCAAATTAAAAGATGAACTAATGAATAATGGAATTGATGGATTTGTTAAACAAATTGAAAATTAAAAAGCCCAAATAAAATTGGGCTTCGCAAAACATAACAAATCTATAAAATTATCATTTAACTTTCAATTCGCCGGATTTAATTTTCTCATAGTTATCAACAAATTCACTTTTCGATGAATAACATGAATGTTGACTTCCGCCCGAATCACAATGTCCGCCGCCGCAGCAGCCGGCATTTTCTCTTTTCTTATATTTACTAAAATGCAGCCCAATTGCAAAAATTAAAATTGCTAAACTAAAAAATCCGACCATAGCTAAAATTTGATACATTATAAATTTTCCTTTCTAATAAATTCCTCAAATTGAGGAGTCATTTTTTCAATAAACTTATCATTTTCTCTTACAATCATAAAAACCGGAAGTTTCATTTTCAATGCAAATTCATATCCGGTTTCCGGACCTAAAACATCAATTGCGGTTGCATAAGCATCAGCGTTTTCACAATTTTGATGAATTACGGTTACACTTGCTAATTTATGAGTAATTGGTTTTCCGGTTTTAGGATCAATTGTATGAGAATATCTAATTCCGTTTTCTTCAAAATAATTAAAATAATCTCCGGAAGTTGCAACTGAATAATTTGAAATTTCTAAAACTTTTTGCAATCCATTTGAAGCCGGTGAAGATATTCCAATTTTCCAATTTTCATTATTTTTATTTTTACCTTTTGTTCTTACTTCTCCGCCAATTTCTATCATGTATTCATTTAATCCAATGCTTTCCAAAAATAATCCAACTTTATCAACACCAAATCCCTTTGCAATTGCGGATAAATCACAATAAATCTCTGGTATATTTTTCTTTATTTTCTTTCCAGAAAAATCTATTTCAATATTTTTAATTCCAACTTGTTTAAGTGTTTCATCAATTTTTTGCTGATTAGGAATTATACTATCTTTTTTTATGGGACCAAATCCCCAAAGGTTTACAAGCGGTCCAACCGTAATATCAAAACTGCCGTTACTTTCTTCAGAAATTCTTTTGGAAGTATTTATTACTTGAGTTAAATCATTGGAAATAGTAATCCAATCAGTTGAAGTTGATTGATTAAAAAGTGATAATTCAGAAGTAGGAATATAAGTTGACATTTTATTATTAACATCAACTAAAACGCTGTCAATTTTTTTATCAAGCCTAATTAATTTTTTAGAATTTTCCGGCTCAATAACTTTTAGAGAATAAGTTGTTCCCATTGTAGTTCCGGCAAGAGAATAAATATCTCTTTGAATAGGAGAACTGCATCCAACAAATATTAGCGAAAATAATATAATTGCGGAAAAGCTTAACTTAATAAAATTTTTACTGATTTTTATTCCATTTCCAATTTTCATAATAATCCCAATCAGCCATTTTATTAAGTTCTTCTAAGTCTTTAGATTTTTGAATTAAATTTGCCCGAGTTAAATCTCCGGCAGAAAGTAATCCAATAAATTTTCCATCCTTCTCAATCAGCAAATGTCTTAAACGCATTCCAAGACATTTATCCATTAATTGATATAATGATTCTGTGTGTGAAGCAAATATTAAATTTGTTGACATTACGTCTTTGATTTTAGTTGTTTTGGAGTAAAACCCTTCTGTAATAACATTTTTCATTAAATCTCTTTCGGTCCAAATACCTTTAATTTCATCGCCGTCTTTTATAAGAATTGCACCAATTCTATTTTCAATCATATAGTGTAACGCTTCAGCAACAGTCGAGTCAATATTTACCGAAATTAATTTTCCCCCTTTATTTGCTAATATTTCACCGGCTGTAATCATATTTTACTCCTTTCTAAATTATAAATAGAATTCAAAAATAATTTTGTAAAATTATTATTTGATAAGTCTTATCGTTAACGGATATCTGTACGCTTTTCCATCATAAGAATTAATGGATGCAATAATAACAAAGATAAGAACAAAAATAGCTAAAGCAATCAAAATCGGAATTCCAATTAGCAGAAAAACTAAAATAATTGAAATGAAGGCATAAATTGTTACACTAATTTGGAAATTCAGCGCTTCTTTCCCTTGATCATTTATAAATGCGGATTCATCTTTTTTAAGAATCCAGATTAACAAAGGAGCAATAACATTACCAAAAGGAATTACAAAACCAACAACTGCACTTAAATGAGCAATCATCGCCCACATTCTTTCATCTTTTGTGTAACCAGAATTTTGAGGAAGATCTTGATTTAACCCAGAATTACTGTAATTATCCATTTGACCCCCTAAAGTTTAATTTGAATTAGATATATGTTTTAACCGCCAAAATCGTCAAGCATAATATTATCTCTTTCAACACCAAGATTTTCCAACATTTGAATAACGGCATTATTCATCATTGGTGGACCGCACATATAATATTCACAATCTTCCGGTGCCGGATGATTTTTGAGATAATTTTCAAATAAAACTTGGTGAATAAATCCGGTGTAACCTTTCCAATTATCTTCAGGCAATGGTTCTGATAAAGCTAAATGCCATTTAAAGTTTGGATGTTCAGCCGCAAGTTTATCAAATTCTTCATTATAGAATGCTTCCCGCATACTTCGTGCACCGTACCAGAAAGACATTTTTCTATTTGTATTAATTCTTTTTAGCTGATCAAAAATATGTGAACGCATTGGCGCCATTCCCGCACCGCCGCCTATAAAAACCATTTCTGCATTTGTGTCTTTTGCAAAGAACTCGCCATATGGACCAGAAATTGTAACTTTATCACCGGGCTTCAAATTAAAAATGAACGATGACATTTGTCCAGGTGGTACATCCGGCATTCTCGGAGGTGGAGAAGCAATACGAACATTAAGCATAATTAAACCTTTTTCCTCTGGATAATTAGCCATAGAGTAAGCTCTTAAAACCGGTTCGTTAACTTTTGAAACAAATCTCCACATATTAAATTTATCCCAATCGCCGCGGTATTCTTCTTCAATAATAAAATCAGAATAATTTACAACGTGAGCAGGAGCTTCAATTTGAATATATCCGCCAGCTCTAAAATCTACACTTTCCCCTTCCGGCAACTGAAGTTTTAATTCTTTTATAAAAGTTGCAACGTTAACATTTGAGATAACCGTGCAATTCCATTTTTTAATTTCAAAAACTTCTTCCGGAACATGGATTTTCAAATTACTTTTTACCGGAACTTGGCATGATAATCTGTAATGATCTCTAATTTGCTTTCTGTTTAATTTAGAAGTTTCTGTTGGTAGAACATCGCCGCCGCCTTCAAGAACAACGCATTTACATTCTCCGCAAGTACCGCCGCCGCCGCATGCAGAAGGCAAAAAAACATGATTTGATGCCAAAACATTTAATAATTTTCCGCCAATAGGAACAGTTAGTGAATGTTCTTTGCTATCATTAATATTGATATTTACTGTACCGCTTGCAACCAATATTGATTTTGCATATAAAATTAAAACAACTAAAAGTAAGACTATAAGCGTAAACATAAATACGCCTAATAGAACTAAATTTAATCCAGTCATTTAAAAAACCTCTATAATTGAATTCCAGAAAATAACATAAAAGCTATTGCCATTAAACCCGCAGTAATAAATGTAATTCCCAATCCGCGTAACCCTTTAGGAACATTGCTATATTTCATTTTTTCTCTTATGCCCGCTAAAGCAACAATTGCTAAAGCCCAGCCAGTACCTGAACCAACTCCGTAAACAACACTTTCGGGAAAAGTATAATTTCTTTCAACCATAAATAATGAACCTGCAAGAATTACACAGTTAACGGTAATTAAAGGTAGAAATATCCCAAGTGAATTATAGAGAGATGGAACATATTTATCTAAAGTCATTTCCAATATTTGAACAATTGCGGCAATAACACCAATGTAAGTAATCAATCCAAGAAAAGTTAGATCAACACTTTCCAATCCAGCCCAACTTAAAGCACCTTCCTTTAAAACATTTTGATAAAGAAAATTATTTGCCGGAACAGTAATTGCTTGAACTCCAACAACTGCAATACCCAAACCAATTGCAGTTTCAACTTTTTTAGAAACGGCGAGAAAAGTACACATTCCTAAGAAAAAGGCTAACGCCATATTTTCTATAAAAACGGATTTTATAAATAAACTCAAATAATGTTCAACCATAAATTAACTCTCCTCAACTTGATCTGGTTTCCAAGTTCTTATTGCCCAAATAATTAATCCGATAAGAAAAAAAGCGCTTGGGGATAATAAAAACAATCCGTTTGGAACGTACCAGCCGCCTTCAGTATTTAAAGTAAATATTGTAAATCCTAATAATTTTCCCGAGCCAATTAATTCTCTAACAAATCCAACAGCTAAAAGAACGAACGAGTAACCCAATCCATTTCCAATTCCATCAAGAAAACTTGCAACTGGTGGATTCTGCAATGCGTAAGCTTCCGCTCTACCCATTAAAATACAATTTGTAATAATCAATCCAACATAAACGGAAAGTTGTTTGCTAACATCATATGCAAAAGCTTTAATTAACTGATCAGCAACAATTACTAATGAAGCAATAATCGTCATTTCAACAATAATTCTGATACTGCTTGGAATATGTTTTCTTATTAAGCTGACTGAAAAATTTGAAAAAGCAGTAACAAGTGTAACGGCTAAAGACATTACAATTGCCGTTTCCAATTTTGAAGTAACTGCTAATGCTGAACAAATTCCAAGAACTTGAAGCGCAATTGGATTGTTTTTAAATATTGGGTCGAGAAGAATTTCTTTGTATTTAGTCATGTTAAATATCCTTCCTTAAATTTTCCAAAAATTTAGCATAACCATCATTTCCCATCCAGTATTTAATTGTATTATCAACACCTCTTGTAGTTAAAGTTGCGCCGGAAAGTCCATCAATTTGGCTATTTTTATTTGAATCATTTGGATCAACTTTTCCTTTTAATATTTCCAAAATTTGTGAGCCATTTTGGTCAAATAATTGTTTGCCTTTCCAACTTGCTTTCCAACTTTGATTATCAATTTCGCCGCCTAATCCGGGAGTTTCACCGTGTTCATAAAACGTAATTCCCTCAACGGTTTTCAGATCTTTGTTAAGCGCAAGAAATCCATACATAGTTGACCACAACCCCTTTCCAAATATCGGCAGAATATATTTTTCAATTACTTGATTTTCATTAACAACCTCATAACCAAGCATGAAATTTGGTCTTTTTTTAATGTTTCCCAAATCTTTATCCGGCAAAATATCAGTTCCAAATTTTTTACTTTCACTTAAAGTTTTAATATTAAAAACATCTGGATTTAGCTCAGGTGAATATTGTGATTTATCAATTACAGAACCATTCTCCAAATCTATTATAATTGAAACTATTTTATCTTTGAATACTTCTTCGGCATTTTTTTCATTGAACGATAAATTCCCAGCTTGAAGAATATTTTTCATTTTATCAAGCTTTTTGTTTTGCTTCTGAATTGAATCCAACGCAACTGTAGCCGAGGAAACAAATACCGAACAAGCTAGACAAACACCTAATGCAACGCCAATTGTTTTTTTTGTACTATCGGATGACATTTCTTGCAATCCTCCTTTTAATATTTGCATTGATAAATATTTTATCAATGGTCGGAGCAAACATGTTCATAAATAAAATAGAAAGCATCATTCCTTCCGGAAAAGCCGGATTTACAACTCTGACCAAAACAACTAAAACACCAATTAAAAGTCCGTAAACAATTTTTCCGTTTTCAGTCATTGCCGCACTTACCGGATCTGTTGCCATAAAAACTGTTCCAAATGCAAATCCGCCTAAGACCAAATGCCAATATGGAGAAACTCCAAACATTGGATTTGTTGAGCTTCCAATCAAATTAAATATTGATGACATTATTACCATTCCCAAAACTACATTTAGCATAATTCTCCAAGAACCTATTCCGGTTGCAATTAAAATTACTGCTCCAATTAAACAAGCTAAGGTTGATGTTTCGCCCATTGAGCCGGGAATTAAACCAACGAAAGAATCCCACCAACTAACAGAAATCTGCATTGTTGCATCTTTTAATTCTGCTAAAGGAGTTGCTCTGCTTAAACCATCAACAGCAACCCAAACTTTATCACCGGAAATTTCTGCGGGATACGCAAAAAATAAAAATGCGCGTGCGGTTAATGCTGGATTCAAAACATTCATTCCAACGCCGCCAAAAACTTCTTTTCCAATTACAACTCCAAATGAAATTCCAAGTGCAACTTGCCAATATGGAATATCCGGAGGAAGTATTAATGGAAACAATAAACTAGTAACTAAAAATCCTTCTGCAATTTCATGTTTTCTTACTGAAGCAAAAATAGCTTCCCAAGTTCCGCCGACTGCAAGCGTAATTATATAAACCGGAAAGAAATATAAAGCTCCGTGAATTATATTTGCAAAAATACTATTCGGATTAAAACCAACACCAAGTACATTTAGAACAAATTGCTGCCAGTTTGTCATTTCAAAATTAGTGAGTTTTGAAATTGCTAAATTTGCTTGATAACCGGTATTGTATAAAGCCATAATTACAACGGGAATTAAAGCAAAAACCACCGTTACCATCATTCTTTTTAAATCAAGTGCATCTCTAACATGAGAGCCTTGTTTAGTTCTTGTAAGCGGAGTAAACAAAAAAGTATCGCCGGCTTCATAAAGCGGAAATAGCTTTTCTAACTTTCCCCCTTTGTGAAAATGCTTTTCAGAACTATCTAAAATTTTTCTAAGAAATTTCACTATCCTTCCTTATCTATTAAATTTAAATTTCTTCTTAAGTTTTGCGCATGATCAATTTTTGATGGACAAACAAAAGTACAAAGCCCTAAATCTTCTTCATCTAATTCCAAACATCCTAATTTTTCAGAATCTTCAATATCATCAACAGCTAAAGATCTTAGTAAAAAAGTTGGTAAAATATCAAGCGGCATTACTTTTTCATAACTTCCGCTTGGCACAATTGCTCTTTCACCGCCATTTAGTGATGTAGAAAAATTATATTTCAAACTTTTACTTAAACTTGTAAACATTACATTCTTAACTGAAAATTGTTTTTGTGCCGGATTCATCCATCCTAAAAAATCTCTACTATTATGTTCTTCAATTACGGAAATTTGCTGATGATATCTTCCTAAATAATTTTCTTCTTTTGTAGTTTTCCTTCCCGAAAATACTGAGCCCGAAATTATTCTATTTTCTTTTTCGTTCAATTCATTATTACAAATTTCAGAAATTGTTGCGCCTATTCTTGTTTTAATATATCTTGGATTTTTTACGGAAGGTCCCGCTAAAGTTATAATTCGCTCTACATCAATTTTGCCGGTTGTAAATAAATTTCCAATTGCTGCAACATCTTGTGCATTTATATACCAAACTTTTTTTGTTCTGCTAACCGGATCTAAAAAATGAATATGTGTTCCAGCTAAACCTTTTGGATGCAATCCGGAAAATTCTTGCTCTGTTAAATTTGGTAATTGTACGGATGGAATTTCACTATTTTCTTCTTTGCATAAAAATAATTTGCCATCGGTTAATTTGCTTAAAACTCGCAAACCATTTTTAAACGAATTTTCTTTTCCTTTGAGTATAAACGAAACATTTGGTGCAAGCGGATTTGAATCAATTGCTGTAATGAAAATTGAACTTGGAACAATTTCCGGATTTGCAATTTTACTCATTGGTCGTTCACGTAAAGAAATCCACATACCGCAATTTAGCAATTGTTCTTTTATTTCATCTCTTGTTAAAGAAGGAATTTGAGTTTCAGAATAATTCTTAAAAACAATTTCATCATTTCCTTCAACATCAATTACAATAGATTGAAATATTCTTTTTTCACCTCTGTTAATTTCTGTAACAGTTCCTGAAGCTGGAGATGTAAATTTAATACTTTCATTTTTTTTATCAGAAAATAATACTTGTCCTAATTTTACCTTTTCGCCAACTGCTACAGAAAAAGTTGGTTTTAATCCAACAAAATCATTTCCTAAAATTCCAACCTTGCTAACTTTCTTAGTTGAATCGATAAAATTTGCTGGTTCACCGTTGATCGGCAGATTTAATCCCTTTTTTATCTTAATTACACCCATAATGCGTTTCTCTTAAAATTTATTGAAAGATTTGAATGGTATGTAGAAAACAAATTAAAATGTCTTTTTATTTTTGTAAAATATGAATGTTAAATTAAGACATAGAGAACGAAATATCAAACAAATTTTATTTTATGATTTACACTGTAAAATAGTTAATTGGTAAAATCAATTCTAATGTATAATTTTAGTGTAAAATTTTAAGTGAATTAAATGACAGAACTGGAAAAATATTTTACAAAATTTCGAGAAAAAATAATCGGAATTGACCAAGAATTTGAATCTTCTTATGGAATTAAGAAAATTATTTATGCAGATTGGATCGCAAGCGGAAGATTATATTCTGATATTGAAGAAAAAGTTATAAATACTTTTGGACCATTTGTTGGTAACACACATTCCGAATCCAGCATTACCGGAACTTTAATGACAAATTCTTAT
This sequence comes from Ignavibacteriota bacterium, assembly GCA_016708125.1. Lineage (NCBI taxonomy): Bacteria > Pseudomonadati > Ignavibacteriota > Ignavibacteriota bacterium. Next base: position 134,368 of record JADJGF010000001.1, read on the forward strand.
CACAAAGCTCAGCAGATTATAAAAAGACATGTAAATGCAGATAAAAATGATGTAATTATTTCTGCGGGATTTGGAATGACGGCTGTAGTAAATAAATTGCAAAGAATTTTGGGATTAAGGATTTCGGAAAAATTTAGAGATTGCGTAAAATTAAATGATGAAGAAAAACCAATTGTTTTTATTACTCACATGGAACATCATTCAAATCAAACTTCTTGGCTTGAAACAATTGCTGATGTAAAAATTATCGAACCAAATGAATTTGGTTTGGTTAATTACGAAAATTTGGAAAAATTGTTAGGGGAATTTCAACACAAAAAAACAAAAATTGGCGCATTTACGGCTGCTTCAAATGTTACGGGAATTAGAACAGATTATCACAAACTTGCAAAAATTATGCATGAAAACGGAGGATTGTGTTTTATTGATTTTGCTGCATCGGCGCCGTATGTTGATATTAATATGCATCCGGAAAATCTTCTTGAAAAACTTGATGCAATTTATTTTTCGCCGCACAAATTTTTAGGCGGACCCGGAACTTCCGGAGTTTTAATTTTCGATAAAAATTTATATAAAACAAAAGTTCCGGATCATCCCGGCGGCGGAACTGTAGATTGGACAAATCCTTGGGGTGAACATAAATATATAAATGATATTGAATTAAGAGAAGACGGCGGAACTCCGGGTTTTCTTCAAACAATTAAAACTGCACTTTGTATTCAGCTTAAAGAAAAAATGTGTGTTGAAAAAATTCTAAAACGTGAAGAAGAACTTTTAGAAATTGCTTTTAGTGAAATTAATAAAATTCCTCAAATACATATTCTTGCTTCGGAAGTTCAAAATCGACTTGGAGTTTTATCATTCTATATTGAAGATATTCACTATAATTTAATTGTGAAAATTTTTAATGATAGATTTGGAATTCAAGCCCGCGGCGGTTGTTCTTGCGCGGGAACTTACGGACATTATTTGCTTCACGTTGATCCAACTCGCTCGCATAGAATTACTCAAAAAATTTCCGAAGGTGATCTTTCCGAAAAACCCGGCTGGGTTAGAATGTCTCTTCATCCTACAATGACAAATGATGAACTTTATAAAATAATTGATGCATTAAATCAGATTGTAAAAAATATTGGTGAATGGGAAAAAGATTATTCTTACAGACCAACAACAAATGAATTTTATAATAAAAATGAAAAAAGTTTGGATTCAATTATAAATAATTGGTTTGAGAAGGTAGTGTAAAAAGTTTTGTGTAAATGGTTAATAAAGAGGTTTAATTAAATGCTGTGAAGCGTAGCGGAACAGCATTTAATTATGCAAAAAAATCACTAACTTATTAACCAAATCCGAAAGGAGATTACACAATGGAGCTCACCGAAAAAATGATCGAGCAACTAAAAGCCGATCTTACCAAAGCAAAAACATACGATGATTTAATGGGTAAAGACGGAGCTATTAAAAAACTATTAGCTGGAACTTTAGAACAAATGTTAGAAAGTGAACTAACCGAACACTTAGGATATGAAAAATATTCACCAGTTGGCAAAAACAATGGTAATTATAGAAATGGGAAAACACATAAATCACTCAAGAATGATCCGTTAGCTAACGGACGGTGAAATTGAGATTTCTGTCCCCAGAGACCGCAATGGTGAATTTGATCCAATAATTGTAAAAAAGTATGAAAAAACAATTGGGCCAATAGAGAATAAAATCATATCCATGTATGCAAAAGGAATGACAACTCGAGACATACAAACACATATTACAGAACTTTACGGAATAGATATTAGCCCTACTTTAGTTTCGAATATTACAGATAAAATAGTTGTACTTGCCGAACAATGGCAAAATAGAATTCTTGAGAAAATATATCCTATAGTTTTCTTCGACGCTATCCATTACAAAGTAAGAGATGAATCAAAGAAAGTAGTATCAAAGGCTGCATATACCTGTTTAGCGGTTGATATAGAAGGACACAAAGATCTACTTGGATTATGGGTCGGTGAAGCAGAAGGATCAAACTTCTGGCTTAATGTTTTAACAGAACTAAAGAATCGAGGTGTTGAAGATATTTTCATTGCATCAATTGATGGATTGAAAGGATTCCCCGAAGCAATAAATTCTGTTTTCCCAAAAGCTGAAATCCAGCTTTGTGTTATTCACCAAATTAGAAATACCCTAAAATATGTTGCTTCAAAAGACCAAAAGAAATTTATGAATCAACTAAAAGAAGTTTATAAAGCTCCAACTGAAGAAGCTGCTTTATTAAATCTTGACTCTTTGGAAGAAAACTGGACAAATAAATATTCTCTTGCTATCAGATCTTGGAGAAATAATTGGAATAATCTTGCTACATTTTTCAAATATCCCCAAGAAATTAGAACGGTCATTTATACCACGAATGCAGTGGAATCTGTGCATCGTCAATTTAGAAAAGTAACTAAAAACAGAGCTCTTTTCCCAAACGATGATGCTCTTAAAAAAATGTTATATTTGGCTTACAGAGATTTATCTAAAAAATGGACGATGCCTCCGTTAGCTAACGGATCATAATTGGGCGCTTATTCTTTCTAATTTTTCTGTTTATTTTAAGGATAGATTTCAGGAATTTTAATCATGATAAATCCCATTTACACAAATTATTTTACAGACTCTAAGATCTCTAATTGGTTACCATTTAGTATAATATTTGCTTTTGTTTCACCAGATGAATCCATTCTTTCGGTTATTTCATTTAACGGGTTATTATGAATTTTAGTTTCTCTCTCTAATATTTCATCGTGAATGATTTTAATTCTCTCAGGATATTTTTGTTTGTCTAAAGAATTAAGAGCATCTTCTAATTGACGAAGATTATAATTTTTGTAATCAGGCATATTATAAATGTTGTTTAATAACTATTTCGCACATAACGGCGTGGCAAATAACCCGTCCGCCCCTAACATTGATTTTACTAAATAACGAATTTTATAATTACCGGAGCAAAGTTTAACTTTTCTTTAGAAAACTTTGCGACTAACTTTTCTGAATTGTTCTTCACTTTAACAAAATACTAAAATTTACTTTCCAACTTTTTATTTACAAACCAAACCAGAATTGAGCGAAGCGGTCGGGTTGATTTGTTTGTTATACAACAATTTAATTTAGATATTTTCTTATTTCTTCCTCACATTTTAAATCATGTGGTCCTAAAGCATAAAAACTTATTAACTTACTATCTTTATCAACTAACATATAATTAGGTACCCAATTAATATTTAGAAATTTTAATATTCTTGAATCAAATCCTTTTACAAGTCTATAATGATTTTCATTAGTTAATGAAACTTTATATACTTCTTGCCAAAGATTATCAAACTTGTTATCTGTGGTTAAGTATACAAATTCAATTGGGTAATTTTTCAACTTTTCTTTTAATTCTTTTGATCTTGGCATATTTGCAATACAAGGACCGCAACCTAAACTCCAAATATCTAAATAAACAAGTTTCCCCTTGTACTTCTTTATCATATTCTCAAATAATATTAGATTGCCTTTATCATCTTCCAATTCAGTTTTATTGAATTCTTCATTCAGTGGTTTATTAATTAGTTGTTGTTTTAATACATATTTGTCGTAACTTTTTTTAACAATTTTTAATGCTAGTGAATCTTTGATTTCTTTTTTAAATCGGTCATAGATTGTTGTGTCATAAATATTAAAATTAAAATCATGTAATAGCCAATCGGCTATCGCGTATGATTTTGAATAACCTTTTAGTGAATCAAAAAGTAAAATTTGTACAATGCTTTGCATTTTTGTTTCTGTTTTTTGAGGAGATGTTTTCATAAAATTACTAGTCTTTGCAAAAATGAAGTTTCTCATATTATAAAAATATTCAAAAGTTGATAATTTTGAATCATCAATAAAATATTCAACTAAGTTTATTTTTTCTAATTCTTTTTTAATTTCTAATGAATCTTCAACTTTGTCATTTTTTTTATTACTAAAATTTTTGTAATACATTAAAAATCCTTCATATGAAGATAAATCGTTTAGTTTAAGAAAATTTACAAATTCCGAACTAAGATTATATTTGTTTTTATTTTCTTCTATTATTTTAGCAAACCTTATTTGTTCTTCTTTAGCTAAAATTATTGAATGTTTTGTTGTATCATTATTTTGTAAAATTCTTGAATAGTGGTATAAACCATTTTCTTCAACTACGTGGTAAAGAAAATTATTTTTCTCTGAACCTTGTCCGGAATAACTGATAGTGTCTTGTTCATTTGTAATAAACAAATCATCATTTGGCGATAGAAATATTTTGTGATAAAAATTACCTATATGAATATTTCCATATAGACTTATATCAGATGAGATTTTAAACGAGAATGTAGAATCTTTTTCAACTTTTGCAAAATATTCAATATTATTGATTGCAAGATCAGTTGGATATAAATTTAATTTAACTTCTTCAATATCTTTATCCAATAATTTACCAGTTATTAATATTTCATTTGATTTTTTATTATTTGCACATGAATTAAGAAGAATAAGAATAAAAAGAAACGCCAAATTATTTTTCATATTTTCCTCTTTTTGATTTGTTGTATAACGGCGTGGCAAATAACCCGTCCGCCCAAATCCGTCAGCTGACGGAACAATTTTACTTAATAACGAATGATTTATTTTAAAGAGCAGTTTTTAATTTTCCTTGGTAAAAACTGCGACGCACTTTACTGAATTGTACTTCACTTTAACAAATTACTAAAATGAACTTTCAAACGTTTAATTTACAAACCAAACCCAATTGAGCGAAGCGGTCGGGTTGATTTGCGTGTTATACACTTTTATTGAAATTTTTTGTTTTAATTTTTTTGAATATTTTTTTATTAGATTTTTTAAAATCTTTTACGAAATATTAATTTATTTGAAATATTTAAACAGCTCTAAATTTTAAATACATTTTTTGAATAGAAAAACTTGAACAATAATTTTACATTTTTTGAAAAACTAAAACTTTGCAAAATTTTAAATAAATTAATTAAAAGAACGAAAACTAATTTTTAGAAATATTTTACAAATTTATATTTTTGCGAAAAACCAAAATTTGATTTTACGAAAGTTTGAAAACTTAAAACTTTTCAAAACTTTTAAGACAATTTTAAATAGATTTTAAACCGTGTATAACGGCGTGGCAAATAACCCGTCCACCCAAAACAACAATTTTATTTAATAACGAATGGTTAATTTTACAAAGTAGTTTTTATTTTGCTTTTAACAAAAACTGCGACTTATTTTTCTAAATTGCACTTCACTTTTACAAAAAACAATAATTTACTTTAAACTATTATTTTGCACAAAACCCAAACGAGCGAAGCGGTCGGGTTGATTTGTTGGTTATATGGCTTTTAGTTTGAACAAAAACATTATTGCAATTCCTAGTTAAGAATCACGGGGCAACATAACTCAATTCTAATCTTATTTATATCTGAAATATTTTCAATTATTCTTTCTAAAGCTTGATGATGTCCAATTCTATATTTGTTATCTACACACCATTTATATAATGCTTGCCAAGTTTGAAACATATTTTCAGCACCAATACATTCAGCAATAGCATAATTTCCTCCGTGATATTCAATTATACGAACATCTTCTTCTGGTCTTTCATCTATATTAACTTTAAACCAAAATTCATATCCATATTCTGATATTTCCGGAGTGGGATTTGGATTATTAAATCCATAAATTATATTCTCTCTATCATCAATATTGATGTTTCGCTTTTGACACCACCTTAATAATTTGTTCATAGCTTCTTCTTCCGGCTGTTTGCCAAAACCATAAAAACTTGCGAATCTATTTGGTTCAATTTTCTTAATATTAACTTCCATTTTTTTCTCCTATGAATGTTAATTATGTTTAGCCATATAACGGCGTGGCAAATTACCCGACGCCCAAAACAACGATTTTATTAATTAACGAATGATTTATTTTAAAGAGCAGTTTTTAATTTGCCTTTAACAAAAACTGCGACTCACTTTTCTATATTGCACTAAATTTTAACAAAAAACTTATAATTACTTCCAAACTATTATTTTGCACAAAACCCAAGCCGGAACGGCGGTCGGGTAGATTTGCTGGTTATATTTGCTTTTTAATCATAACCCCCATTTTTTGGAGGTAAAGATTTATACTCTGGTTTTGATTCTATAATTCTTTTAATAAATTCTGATAATTCTATTATTGATTCATATTCTTGTATTCGATTTTCTTCCAGAACATATTCCCAAGTAATATCTTTTTCTTGTCCGTTTATTTGAATTTTCAAATATTGTTCAAAGTTTGGACTTATTTCAACTGGACCATTATCAAAGATTGTATCTGGTAATGAATAAAAATTAGTTTCAATGATTTTTTTTTCAATTTTTTGTTGTTCTTCGGTTGTAAACCAAAACTCCACCTTTTTCAATCCATCTAATACTAAATCCTTAACTAAATAGTTGTCATAAGTATTTAGTTCATCTTTATAATTATATTTTAATAAGATTTTTACATATTGATCTTCAGGTTGAACACTATTTTCATTGCAAGAAATTACGAGTATTGCAAAAATAAAATTAAAAATTATTTTTAAAGTTTTCATATTTACCTCAAATAATTTATTTTCTTTCCTTTATTTATTTCTTGCAAATATAACGGCGTGGTAAATAACCCGTCCGCCAAAATCCGTCAGCTGACGGAACAATTTTATTTAATAACGATTGGTTTATTTTAAAGAGCAGTTTTTAATTTTCCATAACAAAAACTGCGACTTAACTTTCTGAACATTGTTCACTTTTAACAAAAATGCTAAAACAACTTTCAATTTATATTTTTACACAAAACCCAAACCAGTACGGCAGTCGGGTTGATTTGTTTGTTATACTGCTTGTAAATAATTATTTTTTTACAAAATATTTAACTGATTCCAATTCTTTGAAATCGGAATCTTGTGTCCATACAATTGCATCATTAATTTGTGCAGTAGTGTAAATAATACTATCAGCCATTGGGATATTTTTTTCATAACTTAATTTTGCAGCTTGTATAGCTATTGATGAATTAACATCTATAACCCTTGCTTGTCTCATTAATCCAATTATTTGCAATGCAGTATTTTCATCTTTTTCTTTCAAGATTTTCTTATAAATTTCATAAATATTTATCGAAGAAACTAAAAGCTCTTCTGTGTTTTCTATTGCCTCGGCAAAATTCTTCGCATTTTTGCTATCTGATAAATATTCCAACCAACCAGATGAATCTACTAAATTCATATTCTATCTCCTTCTCTTGCAATATTAGTATCTATTCCTTTTAAATATCCACGAGCATCTTTTATATTTTTAAGAAGAAGAAATTCTATCCTATTTCCAAATTCAAGAATTTGAAGTTTCTGACCAGGACGTAAATCCATTTTTTCTCTAATTTCTTTTGGAATAACAACTTGATATTTTGGTGATATTTTTACTGTAGTCATAAAATCTCCGATTATGTTTTACAATAAATATATCGATAATATTTATGTATGTCAACATATAATCGTTTGAGTTGCAATATGTTTTTAGCAGTATAACGGCGCACGCTGCTAAGCAGATTGGCTGCTTAATTCTGCTTGAGCAGTTGGTTATCTGACAGGCGATGCCGTCAGATAGATTCTAAACTGCTGTACGATTAGCCAAAGTATCAAAAATTTGAATGCGTAGAGACGTTAATTATTTAGCATCATATAAATTTTACAAAATATATTATTTAAGTGGAAACAAAATAGTGGATATTAAAAAACTTTCAACAAATCAATTTAGGCAAAAAGCATTTAAATTTTATAGCAGCGTGCGCCGTTATCCACAGGCTCAGACACGGTCAGCTTTATGCCTAAGCATTATTAAAAAACCATAGGAGCAAAGCAATGGACTACTTAATATTATTAGCTATAATTGGGTTGTACTATTTAATAATCAAAAATTCTAAGAAAAATATTTTAATAACCACGAAAATGACAATGGGACAAAGGGAAAATTTTATTCGTGGTTTTGAAAATTATATTTCAAATAATCCAAAAATTGATGGTAATCATTAATTAACTCATTATAGATGGAGTTTTCTTCTTTATCCTCCAATTTAGAGATAATCTTAGATTGGACTTTAAGGACAAACTCAGTGTTAGCTATGATAAAATTTCCTAATTCAGTCATATTGAAATGGATTTCTTGTTTCATATTATTCCTCAAAATATAAGAGACATTGCTTTGCTTAGCCAATGCGTAACGATAACGGCAGAGGCTGTGGATAACGGCGTGGCAAATAACCCGTCCGCCAATAACAACAATTTTATTAAATAACGAATGGTTTATTTTAAAAGCAGTTTTTAATTTTGTTCTACAAAAAACTGCGACTCACTTTACTTAATTCCACTACACTTTTATAAAAAACTAAATTAAACTTTCAGACTTTAATTTTGCACAAACCCCAAACGAGCGAAGCGGTCGGGTTGATTTGTTGGTTATGCAATTTTTAATTATATAATCCGTTAGCTGCCGGTAATGATTTGTATTCTGGTTTTTTATATATTATTTCTTCAATGGTATTTGTTAACTCAATTATTTTATTATGTTCTTCTGGATAACTATTTACTAAATACCAATATATATTTTTCTCTTTGTTTTCATAATTTATTTTTAATATTTGTTTTCCAGGATCTGGATCAAATTCTAGTTTTGTTGAATCTGATTCAGTCCATGTTAATGAATCTGGCAAATTAAAAAAATTTATTTCTTCTACTTTTTGAATTATTTTTTCTTGTTCTTCCTTAGTAAGCCAAAAGTCTGTTGTGATTGTTCCATCTAAAACTAAATCTTTTGTATATTTGAGTTTATATGTATCAAGTTCATTTTTAAATGAATATTTATAAAATATTTGTATTTCTTGAACTGGAGCAATTTTATTTTGGGATTCATTTATTGATTCTGAACAAGAATTTATTAATGTTACAGTTATTATAAAAACTAATATCTGAAAATACTTTTTCATATTTACCTCCTTTTAAATTACATAACGGCGGCACAAATAACCCGTCCGCCCAAATCCGTCAGCTGACGGAACAATTTTATTTAATAACGAATGATTAATTTTACAAAGCAAAGTTTAACTTATCTTTAGCAAACTTTGCGACTCACTTTTCTAAATTGCACTTCACTTTAACAAATGACTAAAATTGAAAACTAAACTTTTTGCTTACAAATCAAACCAGTATTGAGCGAAGCGGTCGGGTTGATTTGCTTGTTATGTGTATTTTTTAAATGATATGAATAAATCATTTAATCATTCTCAAATTTTATTTTCTGAACAATCTCATCTTTTATTTTAGAATCAATATTTTCCCAAACAGTATTTTCATCGATGACTAAATTAATATTGCATTCATTTTTTACAGCATTAATAATTTGTTCAAAACATTTTTGATATGACCACTCACGTGGTTTTGGAGAAAATAAAACTTTTCTTTTTTCATCCCAATTCACTTCCATCGCAGCTCTATAAATATATGAGAAAGTTTCAATTTCTGGCTTTACGAAAAGTCTATCAAATTCATCAATCCCTAATAATATTATTTTTTCTTTTTTCATACACATAACGGCGTGGCAAATAACCCGTCCACCCAACACAACAATTTTATTAAATAACGATTGGTTTATTTTAAAGAGCAAAGTTTAATTTTTATTTAGCAAACTTTGCAACTTACTTTTTTGAATTGCACTTCACTTTTACAAAAAACTAAAATTGAAAACTAAGCTTTCTGTTTACAAACCAAACCAGAATTGAGCGAAGCGGTCGGGTTGATTTGTTGGTTATGTGTTAATTACTTTTAATTTGATTAACTAAGTTTTCTATGTCCAACAATTTATGACCTTCAAACACAGTTAAAACATCAATAGAATTTTTCTTAATTAAATAAACTATTCTATAATTTTTGTGTAATATTTCCCTTATTTGACTTATTGATAATTCTGGAACTATTCTTCCTTTTTCTGGAAATTCTATTAAGTCTTCAACAAGTGAAATTAGTTTGTCAGTCAATTTAATTGCAGCATTAGGATTATCTTGAGAAATGAAATCTTCAATTTCTTGAAAATTGAGCAGAGATTCTTTTGTCCAATAAATTTTCATAATTATTTTGTAAATCTATGTTTTTTCAATTCAGTTCTTATTTGAGAAGTTGTTAAAACTTCTCCATTTTCTGAATCAGCAAGTCCTCTAGAAATTGAATCGATAAATAATTTTGTTTCTCTGAGTTCATCAAACTCTTTTGGCGAAACTAATACTCCAGCTGGTTTTCCATTTTGTGTAATGATTAAAGAATTTTTACGAATTTGTAAATCCTTTAAATACTTTGCTAAACTTGATTTAAATTGTCCAACTGGAATTATGTCACTTGAAACTGATATATTTCTCATTTTACACCTTTCTTTTTGTCTAAATAATATCTCTAATTTAGCTCTATATTACGACTTAAGCAATAAACATTTTTTAACACATAACGGCGGCGCAAATAACCCGTCCGCCCTAAACCCATTTTTATAAAATAACGATCGATTAAATTTACGGAGCAAAGTTTAACTTTTCTTTAGCAAACTTTGCGACTTACTTTTTAAAATGTACTTCACTTTTACAAAAAACTTAAATGAACTTCCAAATTATCTGTTTACAAAGCAAACCATAATTGTGCGAAGCGGTCGGGTTGATTTGTTTGTTATATGCATTTTTAATTTTCATTATTAATTGGGTGAATAATATACTCTGTTTCATCATATCTATTAAGTGGTAATGGTATTTTACCATAACCACCTAATTCATAAATAGTATTTTCATCCAAATTCCATATCTTACTATATGTAAAATATGGATATATTAATAGTCCTAAAAACGGTGTAATACTATATCCATAGTAGATATTTTCCCTTTCTAATAATAGTGTTGGACCAAAATCAACTCCACCAAAATATAAAAAACCCTCAATCCCAATATGCAGTTTTTGGTAATTTCTACCAATATCGTAACTGAGAACACTTCCATAATTCCAAATTCGATCTTGATCCACGGAAATATATGAAACTTCAAATCCATAGACAAATCCTCCATTTTCACCAAATGCGTAACCCAATTTTATCCCCGGACTGATTATATTTAAATGTTTTGGGAATTGACCTCCGTAAATATTAGGGAAGGAAATAATTATAAAAAGTATTATTAATTTCTTCATAATTTTTTTATGCATATAACGGCGTAGCAAATAACCCGACGCCCAAATCCGTCAGCTGACGGAACAATTTTATTAAATAACGAATGATTTATTTAAAGAGCAGTTTTTATTTTTCCTTGGCAAAAACTGCGACTCACTTTTTGAATTGTACTTCATTTTAACAAAAAACTTAAGTTAAAATTCATATATTTCTTTTTATAAAATTCCGCCAAATGAAAACGGCCGTCGGGTTGATTTGTTGGTTATACTTACTTTATTAACTTATAATTCTATTCCAAGTGAAATAAATCTGAATGGGAATCCTCTTACATGTTTACGAGGAAGAAATGCATCAAAACCATCCATAGCAGAGTTTTGATTAATTTGTTTAAATTCAATAATTAAGTTATAGTCAGCATCAACCTTATATCTAATTATGCCACCAAACTGTGTTGAAACATTTAAAAAAGGTACAAATGGGCTGAAAGCAAAAAATTCTAATCCTCCCTTAATTGAAATTGATAATTTATCACCAAGAATAATTGGCATAGTGATTAGGTTCGGTGAAATACTAGGAAAACTTAATAAGCGAACATCAATACCAAATGCAAATGCATGCGATAATGGAAAACTATAATTTCCTTCAAAATTTGTTATTTCTTTATTATAACTATAACCCATCTTTATCTGAAAGTTCTTAAATAAAGCATACCTTTCTGAATAAAGCTCACTTTCAGATTCTTGTGCAAATAAATGAGTTGAAATTATTAAAATAGTTATTACAGTAATTGTTATTTTTTTAATTGCTTGTTTTCCTTATTCTATATGAAAATAATATATAAATACTTAAAATATTAATTATCACTTATTTTGTAAGTATAACGGCGTGGCAAATAACCCGTCCGCCCTATACTACAATTTTATTAAATAACGATTGTTTAATTTTAAAGAGCAGTTTTTAAATTTGTTTTACAAAAACTGCGACTCACTTTTCTAAATTGTACTACACTTGAACATAATACTTAAATTTACTTTCAAACTTTCTGTTTACAAACCAAACCCAAACGAGCGAAGCGGTCGGGTTGATTTGCTGGTTATATAACAATTTTATTATTCAACCGCAAAATCTTTTTTGTTACAATTCCACTCTGGTTTTAATCCGAGAATACCATTTTTAAAAGCATCTTTGGGACTTAAAGTAATATTTGGATATGGTTCAAATAAGATTAAATCATTAATTTTATTTTTGGGAATACATAATTTAGTAGGATATTTCCCGTCATTAGCTTTTATAAAATCGTCTATTAGTTTTTTGATTTTAAGTTTGATATCCATTTAATTTTTCTCCTTTATTATCACTTGTTATAATTTTTTCTGACCTACTTTTACTCCAATTTTAAATGCTGCCCTAACAACTTTGTTAGCATGTTTTGCTGGAAATTTCCGAAAAGTATGACCAACAGTTTTAGCTGCTTGTAGAGTTGTAGGGTTAGAAATAAATTTCAAAATTGATTGAATTATTTTTATTATAGTTTATCTCCTTTTCATTTTGTTATATAACGGCGCACGCTGCTAAGCAGATTGGCTGTTTAATTCTGCTTGAGCAGTTGGTTATCCATAGCCTCTGGCGATGGATAGTTTACAACTGCTGTTCGGTTAGCCAAAGTACCAAAAATTTTGATGCGTAGAGACGTTAATTATTCAGCATCATATAAATTTTATAAAATAGATTATTTAAGTGGAACCAAAATAGTGAACATTAAAAAACTTTTAACAAATCAATTTAGGCAAAAAGCATTAAAATTTTTTAGCAGCGTGCGCCGTTATCCACAGGCTCAGACACGGTCAGTTTTATGCCTATGCGTTATCAAAAAATCATAGGAGCAAAGCGATGAAAGCCATAACCCCAATCGAAGAACTTAGATTTAGAATAATTGAAATTCTTATAGAAAATAATCACAATAGTAAAAATACAATTGAGATTATACAGGCAGCTTCTCTTCTTCTAAAATTTGTGTTAGATCAAAACCAAGAGTAGCTTTATAGCACTTACGATAAAGAATGAGAATATCCCTTTCATTATAATTTTTATCCGAACGTGAAAGTATAAATTTGGCTAAATCTAACGCAACTTGTTCTTTGGAACCATTTGAAATATTGATTTTTGGATCAGTCACAATAAACTCCTTTGTTGATTGATAAAAAAATAATCGCTTTGCTCTGCCAATGCGTAACGATAACGGCAGAGGCTGTGGATAACGGCGTTGCAAATAACCCGTCCGCCAAAAACTACAATTTTATTTAATAACAAATGGTTTATTTTAAAGAGCAGTTTTTAACCTTGCCTACCGGCAGGCAGGTTTGGTTTTACAAAAAACTGCGACTTACTTTTCTAAATAGCACTTCTCTTTAACAAAAAACTTAAATTTCCTTTCAAACTTTCTATTTACAAACCAAACCAGAATTGAGCGAAGCGGTCGGGTTGATTTGCTGGTTATATGGTTTTAATATTTTACCATTTTTAGCAAATCTGTTCTTAATACTAATATTTTATATTTTGCGACTAAATTATAATTTGAATCTTGTATTTCTAAAATTTGATTTTCAGATTTATAATTCCAATAACCTAATTCATAGTGATGTGCATCTTTCGGATCTAACACAAAATATTGACAGACATTATTATCAGCAAAAATATATTTTTGCCTATAACTTGTAAGTGGGAATTCTTTATAATCATATGGTCTGAAAATTTTAATAGAGTCTATTTCCTCTTCAAATGAATGATACCATTCCTTTTTAATACTATTGGAATAATCATTGGAATTAGCATTTCCAACTCCTTTTAAAGTGATATTTCCCTTTTTACTTTCTAAATATAAATTTCCTTCACCATTATTTAATATTCCTTTGACCTCTTTAGTTGATTTAGAAATAATGTTAATATTTAAATTTTCATAAGTAGTTGTGCAACTTTCTGTTTTCAAGTGAATATTTAATGTTGAATTATTTGGTATCTCCAAATAAATATCTCCAGTTTCAGAATAACATCTACAGAATCCATTAATTGGCAAATATATTGAACTTGATATTTTACCACTTGTTGAATGTGCTTCTAATGAACCATTATGATTATTTACTGAACAATTATAATTATCAGTTTCAGCATAGATCTCAGAATAGTGATTCGAAATTGTCACACCACCATTTGAATTCTTAAAAATAATTGGTTTGTGATATGGTACAATAAGGCTAAGATTACATTTCTGAGTATTATCATCAATTGATGAAATTACTTTACAAATAGTTGTATCGTCTTTTAGAATTGAATCTAAATAAATTTTGTTAAAGGCATCTTGTGCTAATGATGAATTTTTAACTTTAACTGTTTTATCAAGAGTATAACTAACCTCTGAAGAATTCGAACCACCGGATATGTTTACGAAACCAATAGAATTTTCAATAACAAGTACTTTCGCAGTACTTTCAAAATAAAAACTATTTGAAGTGCGTTCTTGATATTCTAAGAGTATTTCTTTTTCTACAATTGTAGAATCATCAGAGCAAGAAATTAATAGTATAAATAAAAACAAAACCATAAGAATTTTCATAAATACTTCTCCATTTTCAAACCATATAACGGCGTAGCAAATAACCCGTCCGCCCAACACAACAATTTTATTTAATAACGAATGGTAAATTTTACAAAGCAGTTTTTATTTTTCCTTTACAAAAAACTGCGACTAACTTTTTGAATTATACTACACTTTTACAAATAACTAAAATTTACTTTCCAACTTTCTGTTTACAAACCAAACCAGAATTGAGCTTGCCCGCCGTGGCGGGCAAAGCGGTCGGGTTGATTTGCGTGTTATACACTTTTATACAAATTTTTTGTTTTAACTTTTTTTTGAAGAATTTATTTCACAGATTTTAAAACTTTTATAAAATATTTATTTATTTGAAAATTTAAAACAGCTCTAAATTTTAAATACATTTTTTGAATAGAAAAACTTGAACAGCAATTTATAATTTTAGAAAAACCTAAACTTTGAAAAATGTTTAACAAAAATAATTAAAAGAACGAAAACTAATTTTTAGAAATATTTTACAAATATATATTTTTGCAAAAAACTAAAATATGATTTTATAAAAGTTAGAAAACTTAAAACTTTACAAAACCCAAAAGACAATTTTAAATAGATTTTAAACCGTGTATAACGGCGTGGCAAATAACCCGTCCACCCAACACAACAATTTTATTAAATAACGATTGGTTTATTTTAAAGAGCAAAGTTTAATTTTTATTTAGCAAACTTTGCAACTTACTTTTTTGAATTGCACTTCACTTTTACAAAAAACTAAAATTGAAAACTAAGCTTTCTGTTTACAAACCAAACCAGAATTGAGCGAAGCGGTCGGGTTGAGGCGCTGGTTATATGCTTATTGTTATTTATAAAGAATTCTTAAAATACTATCTGAAGTTTCTAAGATTGCATCAATGAAACTTTTAGGCCGATTTAATTTTTCGCTACTACTTTTGATTGAATTAACTTCTGCTATAATTTCCGCTAGAATTTCTGAATTTTCATCAACTGAAATTTCTTGATCAAGTACTTGCAACTGCTTTTTATAGGTTACATATTGTAATAGTAATTTACTAAGCTCTTTATTCTCATCTTTAATTTCGTTTATTCTATATTGGGTTCTTTCGAATTGGTCTTTTAGAAATAATGCCATACTTGCTTTTCTTACAAGCAATTCAATTTCACTTTTTTTTATTTCAAGTTCCATTAACTCTTTTTCTTTTGTATCAAGCTCAAGTTCCTTGTGTTGAAGTTCTTCTTCTTTCTTTTTCAATTCTTCGGATGATTCAACAACTTTTTTAAAATACTCAATACCAACATTTTCAATATCTTCTTTTTTCAGACGTGAAGATGCAAAGGCTAATAAACCAGAAACTGAAGCAACACCTCCGATAATAGCTGACAGAGTTAAATAAAGATCTTTATCGAACCACTTTAATAAAACTGCAACGAAACCGAAGATAAAATAGCCTAAAGCAATGATCACAATTGAAATTAGAATTCTTTTCATTTACAGCTCTTTTTGTTTTAGCATATAACGGCGTGGCAAATAACCCGTCCGCCAATAACAATAATTTTATTAAATAACGAATGATTTATTTAAAGAGCAGTTTTTAATTTATCATTAGCAAAAACTGCGACGCACTTACTGAATTGTACTTCACTTTTACAAAAAACTAAAATTTACTTTCAAACTTTTGATTTACAAATTCCCGCCAAATTTGCGAAGCGGTCGGGTTGATTTGTTTGTTATACATTATTTTATTTAAAGTAATTCTCAATTTCTAATCCCTTTAATTCTTTACAACTTATTTTTTTATAAACTTTTCCATCAAATTTATAAGTTGTCACAAATGAACTTTCTGCACCATTTCGTTCATATGTTTCAATTGCATAAAAACCTAAACTCTGACTTTTCAATACTTTGATAATTTTGCCAAATATTTCACCAAAATACTCACCATTTTCTCCAATTATTAACCAAGGACAACCACCACTTCCACACAAAAATTCATTTGTATAAAAATGTTCTTGTAAATTATTATTATTTAAGTCAAACTGATAAGAATAAATTGAACTATCTTGAAAATCACAAAGAAAATTTGTTTTATTTATTTGCCAGTCTGGAATTATATCATTACTTTGAATAAACAAAGTATCTCTCTTTGCATCCCAAAAATCAAAACTTTTGACAATATCATTTTGTGCAAATAAAGAATAATTTACAATTAAAATTATTAGAAGAATGAAATAATTTATTTTCTTCATAATGTATAACGGCGGTGCAAATAACCCATCCGCCCAAATCCGTCAGCTGACGGAACAATTTTATTAAATAACGATTGGTAAAATTACCAAGAGCAGTTTTTATTTTTCATTTACAAAAACTGCGACTTACTTTTCTGAATTGTTCTACACTTTAACAAAAAACTAAAATTGAAAACTAAACTTTCTGTTTACAAACCAAACCCAAATTAACGAAGCGGTCGGGTTGATTTGCTTGTTATGTAGCATTATTATTTTTGATATTGTTCAACTATTTTTCCAGTATAATATTTTCCACATTCTTTTGATTTTATTTTTGTTGAATATGAAAAAGTTAGTTCATTTTCTGCATAATTATATTCAATTATTGTGGTTGGAGAACCCCCACTTGGATGTAAAGTAATAACATTTTCAGTTGAATTTGAATCTATTGAATACAAACAAAATGCATAATATGGTTCAGCATAAAATATTGTTTTAAAAATATTAAGATTATTAATTTTTATATTTTTGTTTGTATCTGGGATTTCGTAATAATTTTCTAAATGTTCTATTTTTCCCATTTCATTATAGAAAATTGTATTCTTTAAATTCCAAGTTCCAGTTAATTCAGTAAAACTTGTACCATTATTACTAAAATCTAAATTAAGATCATTTGCTTTGAATAAATTTTCATCACAATTATTTTCATTCGTATTTTCACAACCAAAGAATAAAACAAATAAAATTATTACAAGTTCTAAATATTTTTTCATATTTTAATTCCACTATATTTCTTTTTAGCTACATAACGGCGGCGCAAATAACTTGCCGCCAAAAACAACAATTTTACTAAATAACGAATTTGTAATTTTACAAAACAATGTTTAACTTTTTTCAAAAACATTGTTTTTAAACTTTCTGAATTGCACTTCACTTTAACAAAAAACTTAAAATTACTTTCTAACTTTTATTTTGCACAAAACCCAAACGAGCGAAGCGGTCGGGTTGATTTGCGTGTTATACACTTTTATTGAAATTTTTTGTTTTAACTTTCTTAGAAAATTTAATTTAATAGATTTTTTTTAATCTTTTACGAAATAATAATTTATTTGAAAATATTAAATAGCTCTAATTTTTAATACATTTTTTGAATAGAAAAACTTGAACAGCTATTTATAATTTTAGAAAAACGAAAACTTTGAAAAATGTTAAACAAAAATAATTAATAGAACGAAAACTAATTTTTAGAAATGATTTACAATTTATAATTTTTGAAAAAACCATAATTTGATTTTATAAAAGTTAGAAAACTTAAAACTTTACAAAACTTTTAAGACAATTTAAAATAGATTTTAAACCGTGTATAACGGCGTGGTTTTTAAGCCGCCGCCCAACACAGCAATGCAGCTTCGAAAACCAATGCCAATGATTTATTAATTACTTTGTTTACTAAACAACACTCAAAGAGCAACATACTTTTACAACGCAACTTTATAACCGCACAATTGCCGCAACGTTTAAAGCGGTCGGCTTGGAAAACTGGTTAGGCGCATTATGGATATTGTTTTCTGATTTTATCTGCTTTCTATTAAAAATACACCAAAAGTTATTAATATTGTTGCAATCCACTGCATTTTAGTAACCTTAGTTCTTGCACCTTGGGGAAATAAAAACATTAAGAGAATTACAAATAATCCTTGTACTCCACTCATTGCAGTTACATAAGCAGCGACTGGAGCAATGGCAACAGCAAGCACACTAAACAAATATGATGCTTCAGAAAATGTCTCATTTAAGAGACTTAAGCCTAAAAACCTTTTACCTTGGTGCTTGATTCTGTAAACAAACCCATCTCTATACTTTTGTGCAAGAAGAAATAAAACTATTCCAATTAAGCCAGTTGAAATAAGTTGCCAGAAATAAATTGCAGTTGTTGACCCAAATTCAGATGCTTTTCTGACGACAAATAAAGTTATTGCCCAGGTTGATGTTGTAGGAATTGCTATTAATAAAAGTTTGGTAGGTATTTTCCATTTGAAAGTTCCAGAATCAAGAATATAGGCACCGTACATAAGCAAAACTATACCCAGCAAGCCAAGAATTGTAATTGAGCCACCAAAAATCAATTCCATTACCAATAACCAGATTGAGCTTATTTGATTTAATGGAACTACTTGATGAACTGAATATAATTGTAATAAATAAAAATATGAGATCCAGTAAGCAACCATTGTGACGGCAGAAATACTTGCCAATCCAAAGGGTAATAAATTAAGTGTCGTGTCTTTTGTTATAATTCCTAATATAATTGCCCCACCAAAACACATAAATGTAGATGCTATTAACACGCTACCAATCTTAGTGTGAATATCTGCTTTTGGAGGAAGTTTATTATTTGTTGCTAAGTGTTCATCCGAGACATTTACAACTGCCATTAAAAAAACGTGTATAAGTGAATATATAAACCACATATTAGTAAAATATCATCCACATGCTTTTAGATATATAACGCAAGTTTTTTTGATTAAACGTAGTGGCACTTAACAAAAACTTAATATAATGCACGAAACAGAGCGAAACTATTAAAATCATTATGTGCGCCTAACGGCGGCGCAAATAACACGCCGCCCTAAATTTAAATTTTACCAAATAACGAATTTATATTTTTACAAAACAATGTTTAACTTTTTTCACAAACATTGTTTTTAACTGTGCTGAATTGCACAAACTTTAACATAAAACTTTAGTTAAACTTCCAATATTTCTATTTACAAAATTCTGCCGAATGAAAACGGCGGTCGTGTTGATTTGTTTGTTAGGTGTTTTTAGGGAACGACCTCAAAAACTGTTTCTGAGTTATAACCAAATACAAGATTAATTATTTTCAATCCAATATCATAAACTTTATCTTTTGATTGACCAGCATTTATTCTGTAAACCGGTGCATTCAATTCAGAGGTATAAAACGGTTTATTACCATAAGTTATTTTAGAAACTTCATACCCAATATCTTTACAAGCTTTCTTAAATTTTTCCCCAATTTCTTTTTGTTCTTCTATCATAACTTCAAAATCAATAAAAAAGGAATTGAATTCATAAATAAAATAAATACAGTCGGTTGGATTTTTACTTAAGCCAAAGAAATCATATTCCAATTGGTTTTTCTCTAATTTATTTAGTAAAGTTTTTGATTCAGAATATTTAATTTTCTGTGCCATTATAAAATGATTTTGTGAAAAAATATTTTGATTTAGTATCAAAATAAAAATTGATATATAAAATTTCATCCAAAACACCTAACGGCGGCGCAAATTACCCGCCCGCCTATAACAACAATTTTACTAAAACAATGTTTATTTTGATTTTTCCAAAACATTGTTTTTTAATTTGCTGAATTGCACTACTCTTTAACAAATGACTAAAAATAACTACCCAACTTTTTATTTGCACAAAACCCAAGCCGGAACGGCGGTCGGGTAGATTTGCTGGTTATACAACCACTTTATAGTTATTTATTAATTTCCCTCTCTATTCATTGGTACTATTTTCCCAGTAGCTTTATCATAACCAAATAGCTCAGTGTCCCCATCATACCATTTTAATAATTCCGATATTTCGGTTATGTTCTCAATGGTTCCAGGAAAAACATCAAAATGACCGAGTTCATTTTTATTAAATCTACCTCTTAATTCTACATATCTACAATCCAATCGTTTAATATCACTTTGAGAATCTAAAGTTAAATCTCCTTGATTAGAATAGTGGACGGTTAAGGAGTCTGAATACTCTAACCAAATAGAATTTTCGATTATTCCAAAGTCAGCATGATCCTTTGAAAAATATAAAGCAGAATCTTCTAATTTATTATGGAGAAATCCAGAAACTGTAACTATCTGATTGTGATATTTTTCTGGATTTGAGAGAAGTTGAAGTATAGATATTTGATTAAATTTAAGGTTTTCCACTACTACTAAATTACTATCCAATAAATTTTGAGAGAAACAAAAATGAGACAGTAGAATGACAAATAAAAATATTTTAATTAAAAATTTTAACATAATTTCCTTTTGGTTGTATAACGGCGTGGCAAATAACTTGTCCGCCCAAATCCGTCAGCTGACGGAACAATTTTATTTAATAACGATTAATTCATTTTAAAGAGCAGTTTTTAATTTGCCTTTAGCAAAAACTGCGACTTACTTTTATAAATTGTACTTCACTGTTACAAAAAACTAAAATTTACTTTCTAACTTTTATTTTGCACAAAACCCAAACGAGCGAAGCGGTCGGGTTGATTTGCGTGTTATACCGTTTTTTTCTTAAGTAGATTTTAATTCACCTTTATTGTATTTATGAATTAAACTTGAGATTAATGTTTGATATGGAATACCTTCTTCAATGGCTTTAATCTGAATATCGTTATAATCTTTAGTTGTTAAACGAATATTAATACGTTTATTTTTTGCTAAACTTGCTTTGGCTGATTCAACATAAGCTTTTTGATCTTTCTTTTTAATTGATTTCCATTCACCTTTTTCAAAAGATTCAACCAATTCTTTTTCTTCTTTATCTAAATATTTCATTTTATTCCTCATTACTTAAGTAAATTTTTGTTGCCTCTCTGCTTGGATAAATTGTTTTTAGAAAATATTTTTCATCATCTTCAACAAATGGAACGATATAGGCATAATTATTAATTTCAACAATAAAGATTTTTTGATTTGGATATTTCTCTTTATTAGGATGTTCAAAAATATCTAATATTTTTTCATTTGAGATAGCAAAAACAATTTCTTCAAACGAAATATTTCTTTTCTCTTTTAAGATATTATTTTTATCTTCGTCCCAATCAAAGTATTTCATAAATATCCGAAATGTGTGCCTTATAGGTATACAATTTACAAAAGTGTGATTAATTTGTCAATATTATGTTTGATTTTTTTGAACGGTATAACGGCGCACGCTGCTAAGCAGATTGGCTGCTTAATTCTGCTTGAGCAGTTGGTTATCTGACAGGCGACGCCGTCAGATAGATTCTAAACTGCTGTACGATTAGCCAAAGTATCAAAAATTTGAATGCGTAGAGACGTTAATTATTTAGCATCATATAAATTTTACAAAATATATTATTTAAGTGGAAACAAAATAGTGGATATTAAAAAACTTTCAACAAATCAATTTAGGCAAAAAGCATTTAAATTTTATAGCAGCGTGCGCCGTTATCCACAGGCTCAGACACGGTCAGCTTTATGCCTAAGCATTATTAAAAAACCATAGGAGCAAAGCAATGAAAATCAATCAATCTTTAAAACAATTGGAAGAAATATTGTCCCCGATTAAACCGGAAAACCAAAATATAAAAATATCTTCAGTAAAAATTGAAGATGCCATGTTGGGCAAAATAAAAATCAGTGTGGATTATATCGTTTCTCCACTCGAGACAGAATTTGAAAATAAAGATTATAAATAAAATCAACTCGTTCACTTATAAGTGCAGAATTATTCTGATCCTTAATTTCAGAAAACGAGAATTCTTTTAATAATGATTCAAATGCAATAGCGGTTATTTCTTTGGCAATTATATGTTCATAATATTCATTCATAAAAATGTTCCAATAATGTTTATAAATAAAAATATTTCATTGCTTTGCTTAGCCAATGCGTAACGATAACGGCAGAGGCTGTGGATAACGGCGTTGCGGTTAAGCTGCTGCCCAAAACAAGAATGCAGAATGAAACCACAACTGCAAAAGATTAAGCAAACCGTGCTTAAATTTCCGTTTACGTAAAGCACGGTTTGCAAGTTAATTAATTTAGTTTGAACAATTTTAACAACAAACTTAAAACGGAGCACTTAACATCAAAATTTGTAAAACGCCGAATGCGAAAGCGCAGGCAGCTTGAACCGCTGGTTAGCTGTATTTTTATTTGTTCACAGAATATAAATCAAATATTTTTTCTTCCTCGCCAACAAGGGAATTATAAGTTTGAATAAAATGTTTGGGCCCATGTAAAAACAATTCCTTAAATGCATTTCTCCCTAATTTATTATCAATCTGGCTTGCCATTTTACATCCAACCATATAAAATGCTCTCTCCATTACACCAATTTGAATTAGATTTTTCTGCATCTCCATCGGTGTTTTTAAAAGATTTGGGATGTCTCTATAAAAGTTGTTCAGTTTAGCAAAAAGATTTTTAACACTTTTTTCATTTTCCAGTAGTTGATAATCTTTTTGTAATAAAGGATCGACATTTGGAAATTTTTCTAAAGCTTTGTATCCAATATATGTTGCTGTTCCTTCTGCCCAAAGTAATAAATAAATTTGGTCTAATTCATTGTTCAGGGAATCTGATTTACTAAGTATTTTACACGCTCTTTGACATCTGTGAAATAGTTCATGAATTATTAGATTTTCTTTATCAGCATTCTCTCCATAAATAACAAGGTCATTTCTTATTTGAAATCCATTTGGAATAATTGCAGTTGTAAAATAAATTGTTGCATTAATTGAAGGACAATTTTCTGGAAGGAAGGAATATAAAAAAGGAATTGCTCGCTCTTCGAAATGATTTTCATTTTCTAAAACTTGTGATGATAGCATGAGTTGGGCATTATTTTGTCTTTCATTCAATGGAACTTCTAAAAATGATTTTAAACTATTTTTCCATTGATCCATATTTATAGGAAAGGATGCTTGTTGATGCCAAAGCTTGTAAAGTTTATATGCTGAATCGTTCTCCCAAAATGATTCTGAGTTGTTTAAGACTGTTTCTGGATCAAGAACAATTTTTTTAAGTGAGGAGTTATCAAATTTGATTCTTGATTGCAAGAATGAAATCTCATTAGCCGCGTCTTTATTTTCTAATTGTGCATATAAACATTGACTAATTATTACAAACAAAATAAATAAAAAATTCTTATTCATATAAAATATCCTTATTTATAAAATTTACCTTCAATACAGCTAACGGCGTGGCAAATAACCCGTCCGCCAATAACTAAAATTTTATTTAATAACGAATGGTAAATTTACCAGAGCAAAGTTTAACTTTCTTTAGCAAACTTTGCGACTAAACTTTTTGAATTGTACTTCACTTTTACAAAATACTTAAATGAACTTCGAAACTTTCTGTTTACAAACCAAACCAGAATTGAGCGAAGCGGTCGGGTTGATTTGTTTGTTATACAACCTATTGTATTTCAAAATTTACTGACGAATTTGGTTTCGTTTCTATATCGTAATAACCAGTTAATTTATATTTCCCAATTGGCAATTCTTTTTGTTCGTTTGTTTGAAGCTTTTTTTTAAACTTGAATACTAAAGTGTCATTACTTTTTATTTTAATTTTACTTACAACTTGTATATATGAATTATCTATTTCATATTTAAGTTGATAGTCATTACTAATTATTAATCCATATTGTTTTGAATCATTAAATGTAAAACTCATAACTTCATCTGAATTATTTAAAACAATAAATTCTCCTTCAAAACTTTCTCCAACATTGAAAATATTTTTAAACAATTTTAGTTCAACTTTAGGTTCATTATTTTCTGATACTAAAAAACAACCTTTTGATAGAATTATTACAAAACCGAATAAATAAATTATTTTAGAAATTTTCATATTCTTATTTTTTTTGGTTGTATAACGGCGTGGCAAATAACCCGTCCGCCCAAATCCGTCAGCTGACGGAACAATTTTATTAAATAACAATTGGTAAATTTTAAAGAGCAGTTTTTATTTTGCTTTTAACAAAAACTGCGACACACTTTTCTAAATTGTACTTCACTTTAACAAAAAACTAAAATTTACTTTCAAACTTTTGATTTACAAACCAAACCGGAATTGAGCGAAGCGGTCGGGTTGATTTGTTTGTTATGTGTTTTATTTAATATTTCTGAATTCAAAATAATTTGAATATTCCAATAACTCTTTTAGTAATTCAGATTCAGCACCTAAACCAAAATATTTTTCATTTATTTTAAGATAAACGAAAATAGATATTTGAGTATTCTCTGAATCTTGTAATAATTGCTTAATTTCATCTTTAACTTTCCTAATTCTTTTTAGTAAATAAAAAGCATGATTTTCGAAGCGTTGAACTTTAATTTTATTTTCAGTGGAATAAACCCAAAGTGTAAACTGACGAATCTTTTTTACTTTTTTTACTTTTTTAGATTCTTCATCTAATTCTTTTCCAAAATAAATTTCACCTTTATTAAAATATCTAAGGGGTTTTAATTTTAATATTTTAGAAAGTTCATTCTTTTTATAAGTATTTGAATGTATACCATATTCAATATGAATTTCATTATAATCATAAAAGCTAAATTCTTGCAATAATTTTGTTTTCATAAGATTCTCTTTTAAAACACATAACGGCGTGGCAAATAACCCGTCCGCCCAAAACTCAATTTTATAAAATAACGATTGATTAATTTTAAAGAGCAGTTTTTAATTTGGTTTTACAAAAAACTGCGACTCACTTTTCTAAATTGACTTCACTTTAGCAAATAACTTAAATGAACTTTCCAAACTTTATGTTTACAAACAAAACCCAAACGAGCGAAGCGGTCGGGTTGATTTGTTGGTTATACTGTTTTTTCAATTTACAACAAGAATTGTTACACGTTTGCTCACACTTTGACCGCCTTTTCCATCCCGAACCGAACAGCTAATCCATGCTGAATCTGTTGGTTCATCTTTTCCTTTTGTTGGATAGAAGACTCTTGTATTTTCTCTTGTGTGATACAAGATAGATTCATTTCCATTATCTTTTATTTTTAATCTTGAATCTGTAAACCAATCATAAAATATACTATCTTCATCCGGTTCAACCGCTTCACAAATTACAATAACAGAATCTTCAGAATTAACAATTTTGGGAAAAACTTGTAATGATAATAATATTGGATCATTGTTTTTTGACTCAGTAGAATTTTCATTACAAGATATTAGAATTATTATTAAGAGAACTCCAAATATTTTTATTTTCATCTTAATTCCTTATTTAATTACTCATCTTAATATTTAGTAATTAATTCTTTTGTGATTTTTAACAGTATAACGGCGTTGCAAATTACCCGTCCGCCCAAATCCGTCAGCTGACGGAACAATTTTATTAAATAACGATTGGTTTATTTTACAAAGCAGTTTTTATTTTTCATTTACAAAAACTGCGACTCACTTTTCTAAATTGCACTTCACTTTAACAAAAAACTAAAATTAACTTCTAAACTTTCTGTTTACAAACCAAACCCTAATTAGCGAAGCGGTCGGGTTGATTTGCTTGTTATACCACTTTTAAAAAAATATTGATAATCCTAAATTTACTCCAACTCCAGATAAATACTTTATGTTTTTTTGACCAGTTTTTTCATTAATATAATTCGAACTTGGATCATCGAAAATAGTATTTTCTATTGTCTTAATATCTAAATTACCTAATGTCAATGCTAACCCATATTCTCCAGATAGAAAAACATTTTTATATAGTTTATATTCAACTCCCATGAGTAATTCTATACCATAATTCAATCCCTTCTCACTACTTTTCCTAATTCTGGTTAAACCAATTTCTGGATATTCATAAGAATACTCATCTTTGGTATAACCAATAAATGTTCCTCCTCCAATGATTAGAGAAAATTTTTCAAAGTTTAATATACTTTGTAGATATTGAATTGATAATTTCATATCATAATCTTTGGTTGTTTCCGCTGAATTATAAATATTATTTTGAAGATTTTGATCAGCATCAATATCTTGATCTCTAATTATTGTTAGTATTCCTAAACGCAATCCAGATTTCTCTGATAGCAAATATCGATAAGCAAGTGTATAAGAATTAAAATTAGTGAGAGAAAGTGATCTAATTTGAAATTGAATTCCATGTCTTAAATTATTTTTTTCAACATTGCAACTATCTTGAGCATTGATTGTTATAAATCCAAAAAATAATAAAATCAGAATAATTAACTTTTTCATATTTCCTCTATTTTTTAAGTGGTATAACGGCGTGGCAAATAACCCGTCCGCCCAAAACTACAATTTTACTAAATAACGAATGGTTTATTTTAACAAGCAGTTTTTAATTTTATTCAGCAAAAACTGCGACTTACTTTTCTAAATTGTAATTCACTTTTACAAAAAACTAAAATTTGCTTTCAAACTTTCTGTTTACAAACCAAACCAGAATTGAGCGAAGCGGTCGGGTTGATTTGCTTGTTAGCCATTTTTAAAACATTGGTTTAATATCAATACTAGACTTTTCAACCTCTCTCTCAATACCGTAATTTTTTGATATTTTTTTAACTAAATTATAAAACCAAAGCGGTGATTGAGGAGCAACATAAATTTTTCGTATAAAATAGTTTAGATTTATTTTTACCCAGATTCCTTTTAATTCTGCAAATTCTTTTTCATTTAAAAATTTTTTATTTTTTTTATCAGATAAATCAATTATTGCTCGTAATTCGTTTTCATGCTTGAATGAGTCTCGTTTATAAAAGAAGGGATTGTAAATATTATCTTCAGGTATCCAATGCTTATTGTAATCAATATACTTTACTTCTCCAATTTGAAAATTTGATTTCAAACATTTTCTTAACGATTTATATGTTGTTTGAATACAAATTGCTTCATTAGTTTGAGCATATAATTTCCACATTGCAGCAGATTCTTGATTTCCCTTATACCAACAACTTAATAGAATATATTTTTTTATTTCTTTTATTCTATCAATTAAATCTTGTATAGACTGTTTATTTTTACTTCGACTATAGATGAAAGATCTTAATTTACTATTCCAACTTGAAAAAGTACCTTCAAAATAATCATCCATTAATTCAACACTTGGGAAAAATAATCCACCATTTTCTAATATTGAAACAAATTTAGTAAAATCCATATATCGCCATATTTTAACATCGCTTGGATTGGGAGGTAAAAATAATGTGCTAACTGTTGAAGTAGTCTTTATAACATTTTGTCCATCTAGTCTAGCTTGAATTGCAAGTGTTCTTGCTTTTTCATCGCCAAAAATATGAATAGGAAATCGTTTTGACTTTTGCTTTTTATTAACAGTCCAGTAAGCTTGATAATACCAAGTTTCACTTATAATATTTCCATTCTCGTCTTTTCTTGTATCACAAGTTTTATTAACACCGATTGGAAGTGTATCATCATGTTTTCTTTTCTGATCAAGATTATTTTTATTTAAAAAGTTTTCTCGATCATTAATCGCTGCTTTTTTCGCATTTTCCTTAGAGCCGTAGTCAATAGTATGAAATATCTTAGAATATCTTTTATAACCATGATATTTTATTTGTAAATAATATCCTAAACCAGTTTCTTTAATATATTTATTTTCTTTACTCATATTAAATGGCTAACGGCGTGGCAAATAACTTGTCCGCCCAAATCCGTCAGCTGACGGAACAATTTTATTTAATAACGATTAATTCATTTTAAAGAGCAGTTTTTAATTTGCCTTTAGCAAAAACTGCGACTTACTTTTATAAATTGTACTTCACTGTTACAAAAAACTAAAATTTACTTTCTAACTTTTATTTTGCACAAAACCTAAACGAGCGAAGCGGTCGGGTTGATTTGCGTGTTATACACTTTTATACAAATTTTTTGTTTTAACTTTTTCAGAAAATTTATTTAACAGATTTTTCTTAAATCTTTTGAAAACTTTTATTTAGCGGAAACTTAAACAGCTCTAAATTTTAAATACATTTTTTGGATAGAAATACTTGAACAGCAATTTTACGTTTTAGAAAAACTAAAACTTAGAAAAATGTTTAACAAAAATAATTGAAAGAACGAAAACTAATTTTTAGAAATGATTTACAATTTATAATTTTTGAAAAAACCAAAATTTGATTTTACAAAAGTTAAAAAACTTAAAACTTTACAAAACTTTAAAGACAATTTTAAATAGTTTTTAAACCGTGTATAACGGCGGCGCCGATAACCCGCTGCCCAGAACAGCAGTGCAGATTAAAAAGACAAAGCCAAAGATTTAGCAAACTGTACTTATTTTTCATTGAAAGTACAGTTTGCAACAATGTTAATTAATAGAACTACTTAGAGCAACAAACTTAACACGGAACAACAAAGCCAAAAATTTAAAAACTGCCAAATGCGAAAAGGCAGTCGGGTTGATTGGCTTGTTAGGCATACTTATTTAATATTTCCTTTAAAATAATCACTTAATGAAGTATTAAGCGTTACTAAGTTTGCATTGTTATTCTCTGCTATCGCTTTACCATCAATTACTGCTTCAATCATTTTCACAAGATTTTTGGTTGCATCCTCACTAAATCCAATTTGTTTAATAGTATCTTCCCATTTTTCTCTTTCTATTTGTTGAACTTCAATTTCTTTATTTAAAATATCTTTTAATATTTTTGCAACATCTCTCGTGCTGTATGATTCAGGTCCTTGTACTTCAAATATTTGTGATTCATCAAAATCTTTGATAATAATATTTGACACAAATTGTGCAACGTCCATCGGTGATATCATTGGTATTTTCAAATCAATTGGGAAAAATGTTGGTAAAACACCATATTCCTTTACTAATGGTAAATATGGTAACCAATTGCTAAAATAATAGGCTGGTCTTACAAATATTTTCAGTACTGCAATATTATTAAATGAATGTTCAAGCAGATATGACATTTCAAGATTTCCGGTTCCGTTTGGATGTTGAGCTCCCATAGATGACAAACCTATAATTTTACTTATTCTTGAAGATTCAATAGCAATTTCTAGATTTTTTAATATTTTTTTGGTATCTCCAATAACATCATTTGAATGACTGGCTTCGGGAGTTAGTACAAAAATTACATCACCATCTTTCAACGATTCTTTTAATGCTGGCAAATCGAAAAAATCTGCAACTGAAACTTGAATACCATTACTTAATAATTTGGCTGCTTTTTCTTTATTTCTAACAACTGCTTTAATTTGAGCGTGTTTTGTCATTAAATTTTCAACGACGGCATTTCCAACTTGCCCAGATGCCCCTAAAATAATATTCATATATAAAATCCCTTCTTTAGTTTAGAATTATTCTTGTATGCCTAACGGCGTGGCAAATAACCCGTCCGCCCAAATCCGTCAGCTGACGGAACAATTTTATTAAATAACGAATGGTAAATTTTGCAAAGCAGTTTTTAATTTTCCACCAGCAAAAACTGCGACTCACTTTTCTGAATTGCACAAACTTTAACAAAAAACTTAAGTTAAACTTCCAAACAAACTTTTTACAAAATACCGCCGAGTGAAAACGGCGGTCGTGTTGATTTGTTTGTTATATGGTATTTTTTTGTAATTCTATCTTATATCTATTAAACTTTTTGTAATTAAAATTAAACTCATTATCCTTTCCAATTATGAATTTTTCGCATAAATAAAATAGTTCATTTTTTATGTTGGTTAATAATTCATCAATTTTGATTTTACTTAAATATTCTGAATTTTCCGTCAATGCAAAATCAATCTTTTTATCTGACTTATTTTTTAAAATAAACCAAAATGGTATTGCTTGAGTTAATAATATTTTTTGCTTTATAATTTCTATAGAAAGATAATAAGGATAATCAGTTGGAAATAAACTTACACTAAATTTTATAATTCTTTTCTTTTTTTTATATTCAATTATGAAAGAATCATTTCGTATTTCTTCGTTTTTTTTAAAACCTAAAGTAAAGAATTGTTCATCAAAATATAATTTGATAGTTGTAAATAGTAGTTCTTTATATTCAAATTTTTCATTTTTATTATTCATTTTTATACCATATAACGACGTGGCAAATAACCCGTCCGCCAAAAACAAAAATTTTATTTAATAACGAATGTTTTATTTAAAGAGCAGTTTTTAATTTTCATCAGCAAAAACTGCGACTTACTTTTCTAAATTGCACTACACTTTTACAAAAAACTAAAATTGACTTTTATACTTTCTGTTTACAATCCAAACCAGAATTGAGCGAAGCGGTCGGGTTGATTTGCTGGTTATATGCGGTTTTTTTACTTGTTGTAAACTTTTAACTTTAGATATTTTTCAAATGGTTCGAAATCTTTATCGTTATGTAATAATGAAAAATTATTTTCTATACAAAATGTTGCAATCATTGCATCAATCGTTTTTCTAATTGTTACACCCTTTTTTCTTAACAAACGATAATTAGTTGCACTTTGAATTGCTATTTCCTTGCCACCAATATCAAAACAAGGAAAGGATAATAGAATGGTTTTCGCTTTTTGAAAATCTTTATCATTTTTAAAACCTTGTAACACCTCTGTCAACACATAATCGCCAATAACAACTAATTCTCTTCCAAGTATTGAATCTAAAACTTCAACTTGCCAATTATTTTTTCCATTAAAATAATCAATAAGAACTGTTGAATCTAAGAAAATCATTTATCAACTCGCATTTTCTCAATATCTCCTTCCCATTGAAGTTTTCCACGAAATACTTTTAATTTTGATTGATTTTTAATTTTAATTAATGCTTTTAATCCTTCTTCAACAACTTCTTTTTTTGTTTTAAATCCAGTTGATTCAAGAGCTAAGTTCATTAATTTATCATCTATTACTATATTTGTTCTCATAATTTTGTCCTTTTTGTAATGTGTAATAACTATTGTAAAGATACACATTTATCAACATTTTTACAATTTCTTTTTTCGCATATAACGGCGTGGCAAATAACCCGTCCGCCCAAATCCGTCAGCTGACGGAACAATTTTATTTAATAACGAATGGTAAATTTTACAAAGCAGTTTTTATTTTTCCATTAACAAAAACTGCGACTTACTTTTCAAAATTGCACTTCACTTTAACAAAATACTAAAATTTACATTCAAACTTTTTATTTTGCACAATACCCAAACAAGCGAAGCGGTCGGGTTGATTTGCGTGTTATACACTTTTATATAAATTGTTTGTTTTAACTTTTTTTGAAGAATTTATTTCACAGATTTTAAAACTTTTACAAAATATTTATTTATTTGAAAATTTAAAACAGCTCTAAATTTTAAATACATTTTTTGAATAGAAAAACTTGAATAACAATTTATAATTTTAGGAAAACTAAAACTTTGAAAAATGTTAAACAAAAATAATTAAAAGAACGAAAACTTAAATTTTGGTAGAAATAACTTTTAAACAACTTTACAACAGAATTAAAATTTGATTTTACAAAAGTTAGAAAACTTAAAACTTTACAAAACTTTTAAGACAATTTTAAATAGTTTTTAAACCGTGTATAACGGCGTGGTTGCTAAGGCGCAGCCCAGAACAACTCCGCCAATTTATTAAACAACTTTTTATTTACTACAAAACTTACATTTACAAATACAGCCAAACAGCAAAGTCGAAACGGTACAACAAACTTTATAAATTACATAAAATCAGAAAGCGAAAATGCTGTCGCCTTGAGCAACATGTTAGGCATATAAATTAGTTAATCTATGAATCAATAATGTCATAGTTTATGAATTCAACAAAGGGACTTATTCCTTTATCCCTCTTAAATCGGTGTTGTAAAAAATACCCATTTGATTTTGAAAGATGATCTTTGTAGTCGCCAATTGTAGAAGAAAATGAATTTATATCCTTTATTTGATACTGTAATGAAATTTCTTTCGAAATATTAAAAATTTGTTGTATCTCAGAATAGATGTAAATTATAATATCATCTTCTGTTAATTTACGTTCATATTTTATTTGAAGACCACATTGATCTCCATCAAGGATTAGGTAACTAGATGTTTTTTTCAAGGGATTTTTTACACATATATTTATTGTGTTATTACCGTCTTTAATTATTTCGTCAATTGTGTAGAATTTGAAATTAAGTTTGGAATAATCTATCTCATCATATAAAATGGGTCTATTCAACCTTTGAATAGGGCCTAAGAATTGTTTTAATTCAACTTCCCATAGATTTGCTTCTTTTAGTTGTGGAGAATATAATTTAAAAATTGATCCTAAATTATGTGGGGTCGGAAGTGCGAAATAACATTCTTTGAAGTAAATATTTTCTCTTTTCTCATCAAAAACATTTATCGCAATCATAATTACACCAACCAATTCGCTAATTTGAATAAAGTTTAGTTCTTGTTTTACTTGTCTAATTAAGATCTCTAATTCATTTCTATACTCATCTATATCATTGTTTGTCGCAATTGATTTCAAAGTCAGTGAAATTATTTTCTGTGAATAGTAAAATGGTATTTTATATCTCTCGCCCATTAATTTCACCAGATTATAATGTTCTTCGAGTAATTTAGGATTTTCTTTGTTTTCAAATAACTCAATATATAACTGACTTATTTTATGGATAAAAAACAGTAAGTTCTCATTTACTAAATATTTATTCCCACCATTTTTTCTTATATAACTTTTTAGTTCATTGGAATAAATTTTTTTCATTTTTTTTAGTTTCTCAGGGTAATTACTTAATATTTCCAGTAAATCATCAATGGTCTTCACACGAGTTCCTTTGGGTTGTAAACACTTGATAATTACATCTCTTACTAGTTTGTCAGTTATATTAAAGTGATGCAATATTTCATTTATATTTAATTTTTTTTCATTGCAGAGTATACCAAGTGGTGGAATATTATCCTCAAGAATACTGTTATGATCATAAAGTGATAATATTAAATGCCCAAGTTGCCATAAATCGGTTTGCTTATCTTGTCCTAAATCATTAAAACTCTCTGGCGAGGAATTTCTTGATTTAGATTTTAGAACTGAATCTGGTGCACTATCAATCTTTGCTAATCCAAAATCTGATAAAATAATTTTTCCACTGAGGACGTCGTAAAAGACATTGCGAGTTGATATATCCAAATGGGCAATATTTTTTTCATTATGTAAATACCTCAATACCTCAATTAAGCTATAAATTATTAAATAAATATCATATTCAGCTAATTGACAATTTTTTAGTAATAAACTTAAATCATTTGAAGAAATCTCAAAGGATATATATGGTTGTTTTGTTGAAGAAGATTCCTTTAACTTAATAATGTTTGGATGATTTAAAGATTTTAATATTTTAATTTCATTCTTAAACTGTAACTTAGCTTGGTAGAGTAATTTTTTATTGAGCAAATAGGAAGAAGCCATACTTGGGATATAAGGAGAAAAGATTTTTCTTACTTTTATTTTGTTATCTTCAAACATTTGTAAATTGGTTTCAAAATCAGTACTCAATCCATTTTTACCAATGTCGAATTCTAAAAATATTTTAGAGAATGCACCTCTTGCAAATGGTTCAGGTGTAATTATTTTCATTTTCAATACCTCACGCTAATTTTTATAAATTTAATATTGATATCGTCGTAGCCCATTTCTTTTGTAAACAATGAAGCAATTGTAAAAGTGTTATTCCCTTTTATTAAGAAAGAGGCTGGAATATCAAAACTGAAATCGGAATAAGTTTCAAACATTTCTTTTTCAGGTGGGTAATTAGCAATTTCATTTAAGAAACTAAATGGCTTTTTGTTTACTAACATTAATACGGGACCATTTTCGACAACTGGATCAACGTGTTTTGCGATTATCATACCAATGGCTTCTTCAGGATCATCGGTTAGTCTAAAATTCCAAGTATAGAATGTGCTATCAGGTTTATTTGGAATAAAATTACTCATATCAACATCCCCAATATGTACCCGAGTATCATCTTCAAAAACTATTTCAAAACCGGTAAACTGTTTTTCAATTATGAATGAGGTAAATATTATTCCGCAATAGAGAATCAACAAATAGTAAGGATATTTTTTGTATTTAATTAAGTATGCGGATGCTATTAAAAATAAAAAAATTGAAATAAAAAAAGTGATAATTAAATTTTCACTAATAAATTTTGTTAAGAAGATTACCACAATGGTAAAAATCAGGTTTAATAGAAAATAGATAAATTCAGATGGAAATTCTTTACTCATACTCAACCAATTTAGTTTATGCCTAACGGCGGCGCAAATAACCCGTCCGCCAAAAACTACAATTTTATTTAATAACGAATTTTATAATTACCGAGCAAAGTTTAATTTTTCTTTAACAAACTTTGCGACTCACTTTTCTGAATTGCACTTCACTTTTATAAAATACTATAATTGAAAACTAAACTTTTTGTTTACAAATCAAACCAAAATTGAGCGAAGCGGTCGGGTTGATTTGTTTGTTAGGTTGCATTTTTAATATTGTAAATATTTTTCGTTTTCTATTTCATGAATTATTCTTAGATAATTCTCTGCTGTTTTTACAATTTTTTGATCTTTGTTAGACAAGAATAATTCTATTTTATTTATAATGGTTTTTGATTCCAATTCCGAAATGATTTTAGAAGAAAATGCAAATTGAGCAACAACTTTTATTTCTTCATATTTTAAATCTCTTGATAACATAATTACAAGATTTGTATAATGTGTTATTAATTCTGCCCAATCAACGGAAATGTATTGAAACAAATTATATCTTTCTTCACTTGATAATTTTAGTAATTTATTAAAAACTAAAGTATCACCTTTTTTTATTTCCAAAAACGACTTTTCAATTATTGACCACCAAAGACTATCTGGAAAATGACGAATATTATAGTGATCCAAATAATAAATCATATTGTCATAACTCAAATTATTTTTTTGACAATAATTTTCATTTGGAAATATTATAAGATGCGAAATTAAAATAATTATATATATCAATTTCATCATGCAACCTAACGGCGTGGCAAATAACCCGTCCGCCCAAAACTACAATTTTATTAAATAACGTATGGTTTATTTTAAAGAGCAGTTTTTAATTTGGTTTTACAAAAAACTGCGACTCACTTTTCTGAATTGTTCTACACTTTAACAAAAAACCAAAATTTACTCTCAAGCTTTCTGTTTACAAACCAAACCAGTATTGAGCGAAGCGGTCGGGTTGATTTGTTTGTTATACAACATAATTTCCAACTTCTTGCTTTAAAAACCAATATTCTAAATACTGAACTGATTTTGTCCAATTAGTCACAGTTTGAATATTAGGAATTTTTTGTTCATTTGTTTCAATGTCTCTATAATCTAAAGAACCGTGATGTGCAATTTTATTTCTACATCTAAAAAGATTTTCGAGATTCTTAAAAATTTTAGGCTGTTCTTCTGCAAAACTTTTCCCAAACGCCTCTGATGCAACTATTTCTATTATATTTGTTGGTGAATTTTTTTTGTTCGATTTATATTTATATTCTTTTCCATCATTTAATTTGAAAGTTCTTTTTACCATTGATTCGACTGATATTGCAAGCTCAAAAACTGACCGATGCAAATTTAAATCAAAAAGTGAAGATACTGCACCCGACAACATTTGTGAATGAAATTGAGGTTTAGGAGATAAGTCATTTTGTAAAATAAATTTAAGTTGATTTGAATTTTTTAGTGATAATTTTTTTGAAGGTAAATAATTTCCAAGTATGTTCTCTAAGTCGTAAACTTCTAATAGATGAGCTTTATTTGTGCCTCCACCAATTTTTTCACCTTTTTCGTTTTTCCATTTTGCATTGTAAAAAAAAGCGTGATCCCTTGGATATTCAATGAGGTAAGGATTGTAAAGAACGTATTTTAAATAAAAAATTATTCTTGAATAAGCTTCAAAAGCAACATTTGAAAATTCTGGTAAAATATTATCAAAAAATATAATTCTTTTTTCATAGTCTTGAACTTTTTCAATTTTAGGAATGTCAAAATTACCTTTCTTTGAAACTTCTATTTTTATTTCAAATATTGGTTCAGTAAAATGTTTATCTCCTTCATTCTTGAATTTACAAGAAAAACATTTTTCGAAATTAACTTTAACATCAGAGTCATTAATATTACTAAAAAAAGAAATCTCAGAATCTTCAGGCCACATAACCATAATGTGATTTTTCAATTTAATGCTAAATGTAGCTACCAGTTTTTCCATTTTTTTTGTTGTATAACGACGTTGCGCCTAACCCGCCGCCCATAACAGGGAAGCCAAGCTAAAACACAACTGATAAATATTTAACAAACTGCACTTAATTTGCATCAGCAAGTGCAGTTTGTAAGTTAATTAATTAGAACGAACACTTAGAACAAAATGCCGAACAAAAACTAAACACCAAAAAATTCAAATTCGCCGAACAAAAATGGCGGTCGGGTTGAGGCGCTGGTTATATGCAATAAACTAGGAACTATGAACAAAGAGAAATAAACTTTTTACGAAACTCTGGATTAAAATAAATTGTATTTAACATAAAACATTTTTGGTTATTGCAAATTTTATAAGTGAAAGAGCCAAATAAACGAGTTTCTATAAATGTAAAAGAATCATAACCAGCAATTGATTTGATTTCAGTTATTTTAACTTTTGATTTCTTAAACCAGCTCTGAAATATTAATTCATCATCATTTAATACAACAAACAATCTAAATGGAAGAAATAAAAAGTAAATCAGAACAGAGAACCCGATTAGTAATAAAAAAACTTCTCTAAAAACAATTCCACTGACAATAAAAAGGACAAAAAGAATAACAAAAATATACTTGTAACCAGAAGTAAATTTCCAGGAAGCTTTGTATTTCATATTTGCATATAACGGCGTGGCAAATAACCCGTCCGCCCAAATCCGTCAGCTGACGGAACAATTTTATTAAATAACGAATGGTTTATTTTAAAGAGCAGTTTTTATTTTTCTCGGCAAAAACTGCGACTCTCATTTTGAATTGTACTACACTTTTACAAAAAACTTAAATTTACTTTCCAACTTTTTATTTTTTACAAAACCCAAACCAGCGAAGCGGTCGGGTTGATTTGCGTGTTATACACTTTTATATAAATTTTTTGTTTTAACTTTTTTTGAAGAATTTATTTTACAGATTTTTAAACTTTTACGAAATATTTATTTATTTGATAATTTTAAACAGCTCTAAATTTTAAATACATTTTTTGAATAGAAAAACTTGAATAGCAATTTATAATTTTCGAAAAACTAAAACTTTGAAAAATGTTTAACAAAAATAATTAAAAGAACGAAAACTAATTTTTAGAAATGATTTACAATCTTTAATTTTTTGTAAAAAACTAAAATTTGT
The DNA here is from genome assembly GCA_016708125.1 of Ignavibacteriota bacterium. NCBI lineage: Bacteria > Pseudomonadati > Ignavibacteriota > Ignavibacteriota bacterium. Next base: position 172,611 of record JADJGF010000001.1, read on the forward strand.
TTTTACAAAAGTTTGAAAACTTAAAACTTTACAAAACTTTAAAGACAATTTTAAATAATTTTCAAACCGTGTATAACGACGTTGCGCCTAACCCGCCGCCCATAACAGGGAAGCAGAGTAAAGCACAAATGCCAATGATTAAACAAACTGCACTTAACTTGCGTCAGCAAAAGTGCAGTTTGTAAGTTAATTAATTAAAACGAACACCTTGAACAAAATGCCGAACAAAAATACAATTCCAAAAATCTCAAATCCGCCGAACTAAAAAGGCGGTCGGGTTGAGGCGCTGGTTATATTGCTTTTATAATTTAATATTGAATTTATTAATTACACTTAAAAAATTATTACAACCAAAATATTTAATAATAAAATTATTAGTTTGTTGACATTCAAAAATATCTTGGATTACATTAAAATTATCATCTTCATACCATTCCGCTTGACTCAGTATTTCAAAGTTTTCCGAAAATTGAATTAGATGATATTTTCTGCTCATTTTATTTTGCACACTATCGTAACAACTAAAAAAGAATGAATAGAAATTAGTTCTACCATTTGAGTCAAAATAATATTGATGTCCTAAATACCATTGATTTGATTTGTTATATTCGGTTGTTGATAAATAAATCGGTGATTTGATTGAATCGAAAATAATCTCGTAGATTTCAGTGTAATAATGTTCCAATTTATCACGTAAAGATATTTCAATAGGATTTTCATTCCCTTCTACTTTTTGGAATGTTCGAATAGAAAAATTAGCGTTATCCATTATTTTTGAAACAACTAAATTTAATTCATTAAATTTGATCACTAAAGTGGTATCACGTATTTGTGCGAAAGACCAATTAGTTACAAATAAAAAAAGGAAAAATGCTATTTTCATACTAATGACTTTTAGCAATATAACGACGTTGCGCCTAACCCGCCGCCCATAACAAGGAAGCCAAGTAAAACACAAATGCCAATGATTAAACAAACTGCACTTAACTTGCATCAGCAAAAGTGCGGTTTGTAAGTTAATCAATTAGAACGAACACTTAGAACAAAATCTTTAACTAAAACACAATTTCAAAAATCTCAAATTCGCCGAACTAAAACGGCGGTCGGGTTGAGGCGCTGGTTAGGCTGTTATTATTTTAAAGAATTAACTTCTTCCCATTGATTATTTATAATTAAGTATTTTTTTGTATCAATGACTTTATAATTAGTATCATAAGAAAAAACTTCTTGTCTTAAATACTTCAAACATTCTCCCCAGGGTCCACAATTGTAAATATCACTTGCATACATATCTTCACTTATATTTTTATTAACATTAGTAAGCCAATTTATTTCTGTTAATAATAAAGAATCGTGAATAAAACTGTAACAATTAATAACTATAATGGAGTTGCCTTGATCATCTTCAAACCAATCTTCTTCCGTTAATTGAGTTGTTCTCAAAACACCATTAATAATCTCCTTGTGTTCAAAATTATTACGATTAGAATATTCTGATTCAATTAATGAAAGATGTCCATCCCTAATTTTGTATTTTTCCAGTAGTCCACCTCGTCCACCCATAAATTGAGCGTAAGATTCTATTATTTGATTTTCATAGTCAACAGAATATTCATTTAAAGTGCTAAATTCTTGTGAATGAATGAAGCAAGATTTTATAGGATCATAAATCCAAAAAGAATAATTTGGAACTAAATTGGTATGACCATCAGAGATTTCGACATCTAGATAATTGTCGAGATTTATATCAACAAATTTTAATGGCGGTATACAATAGTCTAAAGTATCATAAATTATCTGAATTAAAGAATTTGATGATAAATCGAAAACTTTTGCTTTGAAAACGTAATTACAATAATCATATATGGAATCTTTAATAGTATCACATTCTGAAATAAAAATTAAAGAGTTAATTTTATTGTTGATTACTACTGTGTCTTTTTTAATGATATCTTGGCAGACTGCTTTAGTGAAGACCATTGGATATGTTAGGTTAATAAAAAAGAATGCAAATAAAAGTAAATATTTCAATTTCATAAAGTATTTACAGCCTAACGGCGACGCAAATAACCCGTCCGCCCTAAACTTCGATTTTATTAAATAACGAATTTTATAATTACCAAAGCAAAGTTTAACTTTTCTTTAGCAAACTTTGCGACTAAACTTTTTGAATTGAACTTCACTTAAACAAATAACTAATAATTACTTTCAAACTTTTATTTTGCACAAAACCCAAATTAGCGAAGCGGTCGGGTTGATTTGCGTGTTATACAACTTTTACTTTATTATAAACTTTTTGGAAATAGCTGACGAATTATTATCTAATAAATATCCCTCAAGTATATATTCACCATTTGCTAACTCAAAAGAATTTTTATCATAAAGTGATATTGTAAAACTGAATTCTCGAGTTTCATTTTTATTTAGTGAAAATGAAGTTAATACTGATAAACAACCTTCTGGGAAACTTCTCACCGTATTTTTATTTTTTTTATTTCTATTCCAAATTGACATCCAGAATTAAATTTATAAATAACTGTTTCATCTGAATAATTAGTTACTTTCAAAACTCCTTTTAAAGAATCCGATTTGGACAAACTATATTTTTCTAATTCCAAATTAAGATTGGAATCATTCTCAAATTCTACTGAGTTACAATTTGTAAAAATTGTTAAAAAAATAAGAAATATCATAATTAAATATACTTTCATAATATCTCCTTCAAGTTGTATAACGGCGTGGCAAATAACTTGTCCGCCCAAATCCGTCAGCTGACGGAACAATTTTATTTAATAACGATTAATTCATTTTAAAGAGCAGTTTTTAATTTGCCTTTAGCAAAAACTGCGACTTACTTTTATAAATTGTACTTCACTGTTACAAAAAACTAAAATTTACTTTCTAACTTTTATTTTGCACAAAACCTAAACGAGCGAAGCGGTCGGGTTGATTTGCGTGTTATACACTTTTATACAAATTTTTTGTTTTAACTTTTTCAGAAAATTTATTTAACAGATTTTTCTTAAATCTTTTGAAAACTTTTATTTAGCGGAAACTTAAACAGCTCTAAATTTTAAATACATTTTTTGGATAGAAATACTTGAACAGCAATTTTACATTTTAGAAAAACTAAAACTTAGAAAAATGTTTAACAAAAATAATTGAAAGAACGAAAACTAATTTTTAGAAATGATTTACAATTTATAATTTTTGAAAAAAACAAAATTTGATTTTACAAAAGTTAAAAAACTTAAAACTTTACAAAACTTTTAAGACAATTTTAAATAGTTTTTAAACCGTGTATAACGGCGGCGCAAATAACCCGTCCGCCAAAAACTACAATTTTATTAAATAACGATTGGTAAAATTACCAAAGCAGTTTTTAATTTGGTTTTACAAAAAACTGCGACTCACTTTTCTGAATTGTACTTCACTTTAATAAATTACTAAAATTTACTTTCAAACTTTTAATTTGCACAAAGCCCAAACGAGCAAAGCGGTCGGGTTGATTTGTTTGTTATATTTTAATAAAATTCTTTGTATGTAAATGTTTTCAAAATTGTATTAGGTGTTATGATAAAAGTATTAACAACTTTAGGCTCAATTGTTAATTGCTGAAATTCAATTTGATTAAAATTAACAACTATGTCATTGAACCAATTTGTAAAATATTTTTCATCAATATTGTTTTGATAAAAATAAAGTGCAATTCCAAAATCAAGTTGAGAATTATAGCTTAATAATTTTTTAATATCTTCCTTAAAAACTCCACATCTATCGTAGTTTATTGAACCAAGTTTTAGTTCAATTATTACAGACAAATCCAAATTATAAATATTATTAAGACTATTTTTTTTTACTTGAACAATGTCATGTTTTTGTTTATTTGCTAAACTACTTGGATATTCACATTTAATCGGCGAAGTAATAATTTTGTTTTTTAAATGATCAATTTCAATATTTTTAAACTTACTTTTAAGAATTTGTGCTAATTCAACACGAACATCCTCTTCATAAAAAAAATAAAATGGATTATTAGCAAATTTAGAAAATAGTTCTTTAAGAGAACTTTCAAAAATTAATAAATTATTTTCTTCCATAATTATTTGACTAATCTAATAAGTCTTTTTTGACCAGTTCCAAAACCTCCAGAGACTTCAAGAGTATATACATCATTTGAAGTTGGGATTTCAAATGGCATAATTATTTTCTTGGGAATTTTTGGTTGAAATTCCTTTAACATAAATATTTTATCTTGGTCTTTTAAAATCATCACAATCATTGCATCTTGAGAAGTATCAAATTCATAATTGTCTGAATCATATACTTTGAACATCGAATTAGTAAGTGTACTTGGCTCACGGTCAAGATTTGTTATAGTTAAATGAACAATTAAAAGTGTTCCATTCGATTTAAAAGAATTTAAACCATTAGATACTTCTTTCTTATACTCGATATTATCCACACGATACTTAAAGTAACCTAATTGAAATTCATCACCCAACTTATATTGTGCATTAACTTGATTAGTAAATATGATAAATATAAAGCTTACTACTATGCTTGTTAAAATGTTTTTCATAGTTTTTCCCTTTTCTTAAAATATAACGGCATGGCAAATAACCCGACGCCCAAATCCGTCAGCTGACGGAACAATTTTATTTAATAACGAATGATTTATTTTAATGAGCAGTTTTTATTTTTCATTTACAAAAAACTGCGACTTACTTTTCTAAATTGTACTTCACTTTTACAAAAAACTTAAATTTACTCCCCAATTTTTGATTTACAAATTCCCGCCAAATTAGCGAAGCGGTCGGGTTGATTTGTTTGTTATACCGTTTTTAAAATTATTTTGCAAATTCAAGTTTCATCATTATATCTAATTGTTCATCGCTGCCTAATTTAAATGTATGTTCACCAAATTCAACAAATCCATTCTTTTTATAAAATTTTATTGCTCTTAAATTCTTTTCCCAAACTCCTAACCATATATATTTTGCTTTTCTTTTATTAGCAATTTCTATTGCTTTTTCATACAATTTCTGTCCAACATTTTTTCCGTGAAATTCTTTTAGAACATAAATTCGTTCTATTTCAATTGATTCATCTTCGTGTATTTCTGTTTGCGATTTCCCAAAATTTATCTTTAAATAACCAACCTTATTATTTCCAGATTCTGCAAAATAAAATTCTGAATCTTTGTTTTCAATCTCGGCAGTGAGTTTTATTAAGGAAAAATCTTGTTCCAAATATTTTAGCATATTTTCTTCAGTATTACTTTCTGCAAAAGTTTCAAAAAAAGTTTGTTTACCAATTTTTTGCAATTGATAAATATTATTTAATGTCACTCTTTTTATTTCAATATTTTGCATTCTTTTTATTTAAGTAATATTCTGAAATGAAAATTTAATTTGTTTTTTACGGTATAACGGCGTTGTGTTTAAGCGGATGCCCAACGGTTTACGCCGCCACATGCCACGATTTATTGTTAATGTTACTTAGTTACTTCCCACCTCAGAATAACAAGACCAAACCGAACTGCAAGTATTGGGATTTACTGAAGCATTCCGCTTGAGACACTTGTTATATGAAGGTGCTGTTTATTAATACAGCCTTCAACATGATCTTCAACTTGTGTTAATGCAATAAAAGTTGAATAAAAGTTTTTCTTCACATTTCGGACATAGAACATCAATGTATTTTCTTACTCTGTTATACCAGATTTCTGTCTGCTGATTGAGAGTTTCAATTATATCTTTGAAAAAATCTTTAATGATTGAGATAGATTCCTTCTTTTTATTTGAAGCAAATATCCCACCATATCTTAGCTTTCTAAAACCTTCTGGCAAAATGTGTAAGAGATACCTTCTGATAAACTCTTTCTCGGTTAATGTCATCAACTTCTTTTGTGCAACTCCTTTCTCGTTTCTGTCTTTGTAATCTTTGTACTCAAAAGTAACTCTACCATCCGAGTATTTTTTTATCCGGTGATTGCTTATTGCAACTTTGTAAGTATAGCGTGATAAATACTCAAGAACTTTTGGTGAACCGTTCAACGGAGCCTGATTATATACAACCCATTCTTTCTGACTTATTTCATACAAAAAATTATTGAAAGCATTTTTTGTTGATAGTTTACTAATGTTACCAGCAAAGAGCAAGTTGCCATTATTGTATTCGAATTTAAGTTTTTCTATAAATACTCCCATCATAACCTTCGACATAGCGTTAACCGGGAATAGAAAATTCTTACTGTAAGGAAGTCTGCAATATCTGCCGTTTTTAATGCCTCCGCTCAATACTATAAAATGTAAATGAGGATGATAACTTAACGTTTGGCCCCACGTATGAAGCAGACCGATAAAACCTATCTCTCCTCCGAAATACTTTTCATCTTTGCTGAACTTTTTGAGAACATCAAATGCCGACTTGAAGAACAAATCATATATTACTTCTTTGTTGCAGACGATAAGATTGCGAAGCTCGCTTGGCAATGTAAATACAACATGATGATAACAAAGCGGTAGAAACTGTGTGATGATCTTTGATAGCCACTTCAACATCTTGTTATTATTACATCTGTTGCAATGACGATCTCCGCAAGGTGTTCCTCTTTCAACCGTATAATCACAATTACTATTTGAACATGAAATCCTTTGTCTGGAAGAATAAGGCGAGCAGCAATTAATTATTTTGCCAACAACCTTTGTTTGCTTCCACGATAACTTGCGATCCACAAGATAAGAAGGAAGCCCTTGTTCTAATATGTCAGCTACTCTTATTCTGTCCACTTATTTCCTTTTGAAGAAATGATATTAACTTTGGTAAATTATCTATTGTCATCCCCCATATCCATTGCGTATTTATCCCGAATTCCTCACTCAATATTGCTTCTTCCAAATCTTCAAAATCTGAAAATACAATCTCTTCAAACTTTTTTTTATAAGTAACACCAACTTGATTGCTGTATTCAACTAGTGTTTTATAATATTCGATTAACTCTAACTGTAATTTTATGTTTTTATAATAACGTCTGTACTTTAGTCCTTCCAGCTTTTTATAAGCGTTTTTGGATATCTTCAGTAATTCGATCAATTTATTTTTTGCGTCAATCTTTATCTTCTCGGCTTTTACTGTCCCGTATTTTGGGACTTCATATAACGGCGTAGCAAATAACCCGTCCGCCTAAAACAACAATTTTATTAAATAATGAATGATTTATTTTAAAGAGCAGTTTTTAATTTGGTTTTAAGAAAAACTGCGACTCACTTTTCTAAATTACACTTCACTTTAGCAAAAAACTTTAGTTAAACTTCCAAATCAACTTTTTACAAAATTCCGCCAAGTGAAAACGGCGGTCGGGTTGATTTGTTTGTTAGCTTTACGCCTTAATTAAAACTATTTACTATTCCCAATTATAAAGTTGTAATACTTCTTCTTCATTAAGAGCTCTATCATATATCAATAAATCATCTATTTCTCCTTCAAAATATTTATATCGAGATGAAAATAAACTTTTTCCAATATACAATGATTGATTATTGTTGAATTTTATATAATCATCTGGAGTGTAAATGATTTCCTCAACAGGATATCCATCTGAGTATTTTGTTATTGTACCATCAGAAAATGTTATTGCAAGGAAAATATATTCTTCTCTTGGAATTTGATTAGTACGCCAAATACCTCCTGATTGAAAATATTGATCCTTTATTTCAAACCAAAAACTATTAAAACCATGAATACTGATCACATAACCTTTTCCTGTAGTATCTGTATTAGAAATGATTGATGATTCATCATATTCTTTGATCTCTAAGATTTTTCTTAACCAAAAACACAGTGTACCACTATTTTTGCTAGTATATTTAAATCCTGGAATCTCAACAAAATCATCATTTCCATCAAATTTTAGTGATCCATCTGGTTGCCCGAACCTACCTATAGAAGAAGAAACTCCCTTTACAATTCCATGCATTTTATTTTCACTGTAATCTAAAGCGTCCGCATTAAAAGGATAATATGCAATAAGTCCACTTTTTACAACATTGCCATATTCCAAATAATTTTTTGGTTCCACAATTGAGTTGTAAATCTCTTCTTCACAACCACCAGACAGTAATATGGAAATAATAATAAATATAAAAATAGATTTGTGGAATTTGTTAATAACTAAATACATCTTTCTAAAATTCTCCTCTGAGTATAATTATAACATATAATTTTTACAGTAAAGCTAACGGCGTGGCAAATAACCCGTCCGCCCAAAACTACAATTTTATTAAATAACGAATGATTTATTTTACAAAGCAGTTTTTATTTTTCCTTTAGCAAAAACTGCGACTCACTTTTCTGAATTACACTACACTTTTACAAAAAACTAAAATTTACTTTCAAACTTTTTATTTACAAACCAAACCAGTATTGAGCGAAGCGGTCGGGTTGATTTGTTGGTTATGTTGCTTCTAGAAACAATATCCTATACTTACGCCAATCCATGGAACTAACTTATTTAAGTCTAAAATTGGAATAAAGGATATTCTAAATAATATCCCTTCATTTTCAGGTTGGTATCTATAACCAATTATTCCATATGGATTAATTGCAAATTTTTCTTTTTCTACCCCTTCAATTCTTTGACCAACAAACTTTAAAACTAAACCCGCACCAAAATCAATTTTTGATGTATTTGTAATATCAAACAGATAATTGTATGATATTGGCAGTAAAAATAATTGGTTAGCTTTATAAAAACTATCATCAAATGTACTTCGTGGAATATAGCCTAATCCAATTCCCAAAACAGATTTATCGGTAATAAATTTTTCATAATTTATTGAAAACAACCCACCTCTACCTAACAATTCTAAATAAATATTATTTCTTTGATTATACAAGTTTTCTTGACCGATTATCAGATTTGAAAATATTATTAATGATATTACAGCAATTAGTATTCTTTTCATTTTAACCATTTATTATTATGAATATGTTATTAATATTTAATCTATATTCTAATAATTTTCAAATCAATTATTTATGACCTTAAAGCAACATAACGGCGTGGCAAATAACCCGTCCGCCAAAAACTACAATTTTATTAAATAACGAATGGTTTATTTTAAAAGCAGTTTTTAATTTTGTTCTACAAAAAACTGCGACTCACTTTACTTAATTCCACTACACTTTTATAAAAAACTAAATTAAACTTTCAGACTTTAATTTTGCACAAACCCCAAACGAGCGAAGCGGTCGGGTTGATTTGTTGGTTAGCTGTATATTTAAAATATTATTTATAAAACTCTTTAAAGAAAGTTTTTTCCATGAAATCTACAAATTCTGGAAATGTAAGATAATCTTCGCGTATGCCCCATTTATCCCAAAATTCCCATAAACCCTTATTATCTGTAGTTACTTCACTAAGTTCTATACCTCCAACTTCATTTTGAATATTTTCTTCCAATTTAAAACTTCTGAAATATGTACCAATTATTATAGCTGAAAATGCCCTTCTTTTTAGAAAATCTATTAATGTATTCTTTTCTGAGAATTGTTTTTAATATATGAAAAAGTTTCTGGTTCAATCCATAATTCACTCATTTCAGGATGTTGCAACATATACTCATCAATTTTTAACCAAATCATTGCGAAGTCATTTTTTGTTTTAATATTTCTTTCTTCTCTCATTAGCGTTATTTGTTTATTTACTTGTTTGATGCTTTTGTTTAAAAAATAAACAGTAATCACTATTAATACTAAATTTAAAGAAGTCATTATTATACTTATTAAGTCCATACTAACACCTTATATTATATTATTTTATATATTTATTTATAATGTTGTATACAGCTAACGGCGTGGCAAATAACCCGTCCGCCCTACACAACAATTTTATTAAATAACGATTGGTTAATTTTACAAAGCAGTTTTTAATTTTGTTCTAAAAAAAACTGCGACTCACTTTACTAAATTGCACTTCACTTTAACAAAAAACTAAAATTTACTTTCAAACTTTTTATTTACAAACCAAACCGGAATTGAGCGAAGCGGTCGGGTTGATTTGCGTGTTAGGCAGCTTTATAGAAATTGATTTCTAAATTTTAATTTTATTTTTTTGCTTATTTCACTTTCCACCTTTATACTGTCAATTTTTACATATTCAATAATTGGTTCTGAAATTGCATCGATTAGGAAATTGCTTTTATATAAATTAATATTTGTATAAACGTCATTTGAATACCAAACATAAATTGTGTCAGATATAAATATTACTTCCTTATTTATTTTTGGTTCTTCCGAAATACTTCCATAAGAAACATATAGTTTTAAAGATATTAGTTCATTGTTGTCATTATTCTGTATAAATATATAAGGAATTGAATCGGTTGGATTTTGATAATATTGCAAAACTATATTTAAAGTATCTGATTTTTCAACAATCAGAATTTCATCAGTTAGATTTCCTTTATATAAATGACCACTACCAGTATTTTTCATTTCGTCACAAGATATTGTAAAAACTAACAAAACAATTATTATAATTTTCTTTCTCATAAATTTAGCTGCCTAACGGCGTGGCAAATAACCCGTCCGCCCATAACAACAATTTTATTTAATAACAAATGATTTATTTTAAAGAGCAGTTTTTAATTTGCATTTACAAAAACTGCGACTTACTTTTCAAAATTGCAAAACACTTTTACAAAAAACTAAAATAGACTTTCAAGTTTTCTGTTTACAAACCAAACCAGAATTGAGCGAAGCGGTCGGGTTGATTTGTTGGTTATGCTAATTCTTTAATTTATATTTTATTCCAAGGATTTTTATTTACGATTTGGTTAATAAACTTCTCAGTTTCTGATTTATTAATTATTTCTAATTTATTGCTTCTTATTGTTCTAAATTGTTTTAAATATTCTCCAGATACATATTCTTTTACATTAACTTCGTCTGTATTTGATGTATTTATTATTCTATTATCTTCTGATGTATAAAATATTTGTGCTTTTTTGCCAATTTCAATTGATTCTTTTATCATTGTTTCAAGTTCAACAATTGATATTACAATATTATTATTATCAATTTCTTTTATTGTAAACATAATTTCAATTTGAAAATCATCTTCTGAAAATAAATTATTTTGTTCAAGTGAACTTTTAAATTTTTTAATAAAATTATTTTCTATTTCTGAATAATTCTGAGTTACAGGAAATACAAAAAAATTAATTTTATTTGTTTCTTTATTTGAATTTTGCTGACTAAAAAGACAATTGTTCGATAAAATTAAAAAACTGAAAATTGCAACGAAAAGATTTTTTTGATTGGACATCACACACCTCATAAATTGATTAATAAATAATTTGTGAATTAGAGATGGTAAAAGTTTTTTTTACATAATATCCTTCAATATTTTTTATTAGCATAACGGCGGCGCAAATAACCCGCTGCCCTAAACAACAATTTTATTTAATAATGAATGTTTTATTTAAAGAGCAAAGTTTAACTTTTTTTAGCAAACTTTGCGACTTAATTTTCTGAACATTGTTCACTTTTAACAAAATAGTCAATACAACTTTCAAATTATATTTTTACACAAAAACCAAACCAGTACGGCAGTCGGGTTGATTTGTTTGTTATGCACTTTTTTTAATTTTATTATATTTAGTTATTTATTTACTTCTTTTTTTTTCTTATTAAGAAGTTCTGTTTTAAAATCTTCTCGTTTTGAATTTGGCAATATTTCAAATTTACTGTTTGATGAATCTGACGGTGGTAATGGAATCATTTCATAGTTTTCTTTTTGTATGTTTTTCTTCTGTGATTCTAATCTTAATTGATTTAATGATTTATATAATTGTTGTTTTTCTTGTTCATTTTTTTGAAGTAATGAAAGTTTATTTTGCAACGAATCCAGCTTGTATTGATATTTACTTTGTGAAAATATTGATATTGATAAAACAAAGATTAAAGAAATTAAATAGTTTATTTTCATTTTAAACCTCATTCTTATTTCTCAATAAATCTTTTACTAATATTTATAATTTATGTTTCACTAATCTTCCAAATCTCAAGTCTTTGAAGTGCATAACGACGTTGCCAATAAGCTGCTGCCCAAAAGAGCAATGCCAAATAAGCAACACAATGATTTATATTTAGCCGTGCTTAACTTTACATGTAAGCACGGCGGAACTAAACTTCAATAATACTGCTAATGTTAATAGCAATGCCAAACAAACTTTTAATCTTTATTTCTGTATTCAACCCGAGCAATTACGGCAGTCAGCTTGATTGGCGGGTTATATTAAGCTTTTATTTATTAATTAAGCTCTCAACTTCAACCATACCCACTCAACAATACTTTACTTTCACATTCCGGACATACACATTTAACTTTTTCTTCCAACTCATTTATTATTTCTTCAACTTTTTCTTTTAATTTTCCAAGTTCACTCTTTATTTCTTCTTCTATTTTATTCAGTGAGTCTTTCTTTTTATTTGGAGCAAAGATTCCTCCATACCTTATCTTTCTAAATCCTTCTGGTAGTATATGTAGTAAAAATCTTCTGATAAATTCCGTGTCTTCTAATGGTAGTATTTCTTTCTTAGCTATGCCTCGTTTATCTTGCTTCTTGTAGTTCTTATATTCAAATCTTACTACTCCTTTTTCATAACTCTTTATTCTGCTATTGGATATTGCTACTTTGTGTGTATATCTCGATATATATTCTAACGTCCTTTCTCCATTGCTAAATGGTGCCTTCGAATATATTACCCATTTCTTTTGACTCAATTTATATAGGTAATTGTTAAACTCTTTTGATCTTGATAGTATTTCTATCTTTCCCGGAAATCTTAATTTCCCTTCCTCATACTTTTCTTTTAGTAACTCTATAAATTTTCCCATCATAACTTCTGACATCGCCCCTACCGGAAACATAAACTTCTTCGAATATGGTAATTTCTTAAATCTCCCTTCTTTCAGTCCTCCACTTAATACCATATAATGTATATGTGGATGATATAACATCTGACTTCCCCATGTATGCAATAAACCGATGTAACCTATTCTTCCTCCAAAATGTCTTTTATCCTCTGAAAATTTATTTAGTACATAAAAGCTGCTCTTGAATAATATATCATATAATATCTGCTGATTGCATATTGATAGATTATTCAACTCCGATGGCAACGTGAATACAACATGAAAGTATGGTAATGGCAGATAATTCTTTAGGACATTTATTAACCATTTTATTTTCTTATTCTGGTTACATCTATTACAATGTCTGTCTCTGCATGGTCTTTTCTTTTCTTCTTCATATCCACATTCTTCATTTGTGCACTTAAATTTAACCGGTGACACGTTATCTGAAAAACAATTGATAATCTTTGTGATTACCTTTCTCTGTTTGTTCGATATGCCTTTGTGCTCCAAATATCTCTCTATTCCAGACTTTAATATATCTGATACTTTTATCATTAGAGCTTAACTTATTCATATTTTCAATGAACTGCCAATGCTTTTTTGGCTTAATATAACGACGTTGCCAATAAGCTGCTGCCCAAAAGAGCAATGCCAAATAAGCAACACAATGATTTATATTTAGCCGTGCTTAACTTTACATGTAAGCACGGCGGAACTAAACTTCAATAATACTGCTAATGTTAATAGCAATGCCAAACAAACTTTTAATCTTTATTTCTGTATTCAACCCGAGCAATTACGGCAGTCAGCTTGATTGGCGGGTTATATTAAGCTTTTATTTATTAATTAAGCTCTCAACTTCAACCATACCCACTCAACAATACTTTACTTTCACATTCCGGACATACACATTTAACTTTTTCTTCCAACTCATTTATTATTTCTTCAACTTTTTCTTTTAATTTTCCAAGTTCACTCTTTATTTCTTCTTCTATTTTATTCAGTGAGTCTTTCTTTTTATTTGGAGCAAAGATTCCTCCATACCTTATCTTTCTAAATCCTTCTGGTAGTATATGTAGTAAAAATCTTCTGATAAATTCCGTGTCTTCTAATGGTAGTATTTCTTTCTTAGCTATGCCTCGTTTATCTTGCTTCTTGTAGTTCTTATATTCAAATCTTACTACTCCTTTTTCATAACTCTTTATTCTGCTATTGGATATTGCTACTTTGTGTGTATATCTCGATATATATTCTAACGTCCTTTCTCCATTGCTAAATGGTGCCTTCGAATATATTACCCATTTCTTTTGACTCAATTTATATAGGTAATTGTTAAACTCTTTTGATCTTGATAGTATTTCTATCTTTCCCGGAAATCTTAATTTCCCTTCCTCATACTTTTCTTTTAGTAACTCTATAAATTTTCCCATCATAACTTCTGACATCGCCCCTACCGGAAACATAAACTTCTTCGAATATGGTAATTTCTTAAATCTCCCTTCTTTCAGTCCTCCACTTAATACCATATAATGTATATGTGGATGATATAACATCTGACTTCCCCATGTATGCAATAAACCGATGTAACCTATTCTTCCTCCAAAATGTCTTTTATCCTCTGAAAATTTATTTAGTACATAAAAGCTGCTCTTGAATAATATATCATATAATATCTGCTGATTGCATATTGATAGATTATTCAACTCCGATGGCAACGTGAATACAACATGAAAGTATGGTAATGGCAGATAATTCTTTAGGACATTTATTAACCATTTTATTTTCTTATTCTGGTTACATCTATTACAATGTCTGTCTCTGCATGGTCTTTTCTTTTCTTCTTCATATCCACATTCTTCATTTGTGCACTTAAATTTAACCGGTGACACGTTATCTGAAAAACAATTGATAATCTTTGTGATTACCTTTCTCTGTTTGTTCGATATGCCTTTGTGCTCCAAATATCTCTCTATTCCAGACTTTAATATATCTGATACTTTTATCATTAGAGCTTAACTTATTCATATTTTCAATGAACTGCCAATGCTTTTTTGGCTTAATATAACGGCGTAGCAAATAACACGCCGCCCATAATTAGATTTTACTAAATAACGAATTTATAATTTTACAAAACAATGTTTAACTTTTTTCACAAACATTGTTTTTAACTTTTCTGAATTGCACAAACTTTAACATAAAACTTTAGTTAAACTTCCAAACAAACTTTTTACAAAATTCCGCCAAGTGAAAACGGCGGTCGTGTTGATTTGCTGGTTATACAACATTAAAAGTATACTTGACTCTTTTTGAATATGTTAGATATAAATACCAAATTAAAAAGAATATTATTTTAGGTAACTGAAAAATTATTTGATAAAATAATGTTTCGAGAAAATTTGAACTCATAAGTGAATTATTTAGCCAACTATCTAAAAAATAATAGATGCCAGTGATTAAATAAATACTTATGTAAAAGATTAAAAATTTCTTTGTCGTCCTAATTGCATTTTTATCTTTTTTGAAAATATTGTATCCACAATAAAAACTGTATAATCCAATAATAATTGAGATTAAGGAAAAGATTATCCCTTCATAAAAATATCTATCTAAATTAGTACCATCCATATAAAATAAATATCCAACACCAGTTAGAATATTGTAAACTCCAAGAACAAAAAGATTGATATATAAAAATATTAACCAACCTCCAATTTTTTCTTTACAGCTTTCTTCAAATGTCATATTGATTCACAAATTATTATTAAAAATATTCTTCTATTTATTTTTTGTTGTATAACGGCGGCGCAAATAACCCGACGCCCAAAACAACAATATAATTTAATAACGAATGATTTATTTAAAGAGCAGTTTTTAATTTTCATAAGAAAAAACTGCGACTCACTTTTATAAATTTTACTTCACTTTTGCAAATAACTTTATTGAACTTTCCAACTTTATGTTTAGAAACCAAACCCAAACAAGCGTAGCGGTCGGGTTGATTTGTTGGTTATGTTGCTTTAATTAATATAGTGATTTAATTTTATTGAATACGAAATATTCTCTTTTGAATATTTTAATTGCATATAAAGTATATTTAATTTTGGCAATTCAATTCCAAAACTTGTTTCATTAAAAATAACATCTTCAAGTTTTTTTGTAGTATTAAATGTAACCTTAAAGTTGTGCATTAATTTTACTCTATTTGAAAGTTTTGCTTGAATTATTAACTCGGGTCCAAATAAAACTGAAAAACCATAATTTTGTAAATAAACTGGTGAAACTTCCATTAATGCAGATAAATTAAAACTATTTTTAAGTATTGAAATCGAATATCCTATCCCAGCAAATAATCCATACGTCAAGATATTATTAACATATTCAGATTTTCTTTGCAAACCTAAACCAATTCTCCATGATAAATAATTGGAAAGTACTGAAATGGGCTGTAAACTTAATTGATTAAAAAGATAGAATTCATCAATGAATATTTTTTTTGTTGAAAAACCAATATCAGTTTTAAACAATGACAAATAATCATTTGCTGGATAAACATCATAACTTTCAAAAAAATCGTGTAAACCAAGACGAAAATTAAGTAAATATGTTGGTGAATTATTATGAATTATTTTTATACCGCCACCTAATAAAACAGATGGATGTATATCAAATTCTTTGTTATAGTTCTTAAATATATTAATAGTAGCTTCTTCTGATTTTGAAACTAAAATTCTTAATTTTTTTATTATTTCGATTTCGGTTTCAGTAAGATGTTCTTTTTTATTTGAATTTTTCCATTCTAAAAAATTCAGCAACAATGCGATTTCTGAATTGGACAATTCAGTTAAATTGAAATTTTCTTCAGAAAAATCCAAAGGTAATTTATAAATGCTTTCATTAATAATATTACTAGTACTTTCTACAAACATTGGCTCGCCAATCCTACCCTTCCAATTATCAATTATTGTTTTTGGAAAGAAGAAAACTCGATTAGAAATATTAGTTTTATTAAAAGAAATATTAAATATTGAATCAATTTGGCTTGCACAATTTTTATTTGCAAACAAATAAGGAAAACTTTTATTTTGTAAATTGAAAAAATTTTTAAGAAAACTCAATTTTTCAGCTTCATTCAATTCAATTGGGAAAAGCCACAAAGGTCTTGATTCAATAAAAGTATATTCTCTAAATTTCTCAAAAAAAGGGACTATTCTAAACTCGCCTACAAGACCACCAAAAATACCTTTTAAGAAAAATTCAAATGAACCAATACCATCTGTTGTAGCTGAAAAATCTAATGATGGCCATAATAAAAATGGTCGCTTTTCTTTTGGTTCTAGTAAAACAAATAAATGTCCAAAAGATGAAGTTGGACTTGCTGGATATGGCCCAGCAAAAACTAAATACAACTTTTCAATTGAATTTTCTTTTAAAAATATTTCTAAAGAAACTTTCTCTGATAAAGTATCAATATAATTTTCACTTAAATTTTTTGTGCTGTATTCAGCAGAAAAAATTGTAATACTAGATAGGAGAATAACTAAAAGTATTTTTGTTATTCTCCTTTGAATTTCTATACCCAATTTAGATATTTAATAATTTTTCGATTTCTATACCAAAAGTAACTTGATCACCATTTGATTTTATTAAAATGTTTTTTACCATTTGGGTTGAATTTTCATTTTGTTCTAAATTAGCTAAATATAAAAGTGAATTTAAATAATTACCATTGTTATTTGATAAATCAATGGCAATATTTGACATGTTAACCATTGCAAATTTTTTCAATTCATATTTTTTCTTGAAATCATTAACTGATAAACCGTTTGCAATTAATTCAACTTGATAACTTGCGGGTGAATACTTATAAGCGGCACCAGTAGCAAAGTCTGTAATACTTCCAAGTGTTCCACCAATAATAATATTTCCCCAAAACATACCTTCCATCGTTGTACTTAATGCAATTTGATGAGTTTTATAACCTTCCATTTCGATAGTAATAAGTTTACCATTTTTTTTAATTTCACCAGTAAATGGAGTTTTACCTACTGAAACACCATCTAATTTTACATCAGCACCTTCAACGTTACTAGTAATGGTTACTAATTGCGAAGTACCAGTAGCAATTGTAGCACAACTTGTTAAATAAATACTGACAACTAAAACAATTAAAGAAGCAGTAATAATCGATATTTTTTTCATTTTTTCTCCTTTGATGAATGATAATTAATTGATATAGATTTTGTTGTGTGTTTTTATAGAGCATTTTTGAAATATTTAGCAACATAACGGCGGCGCAAATAACCCGCTGCCCTAAACAACAATTTTATTTAATAATGAATGTTTTATTTAAAGAGCAAAGTTTAACTTTTTTTAGCAAACTTTGCGACTTAATTTTCTGAACATTGTTCACTTTTAACAAAATAGTCAATACAACTTTCAAATTATATTTTTACACAAAAACCAAACCAGTACGGCAGTCGGGTTGATTTGTTTGTTATGCACTTTTTTAATTTTATTATATTTAGTTATTTATTTACTTTTTTTTTTCTTATTAAGAAGTTCTGTTTTAAAATCTTCTCGTTTTGAATTTGGCAATATTTCAAATTTACTGTTTGATGAATCTGACGGTGGTAATGGAATCATTTCATAGTTTTCTTTTTGTATGTTTTTCTTCTGTGATTCTAATCTTAATTGATTTAATGATTTATATAATTGTTGTTTTTCTTGTTCATTTTTTTGAAGTAATGAAAGTTTATTTTGCAACGAATCCAGCTTGTATTGATATTTACTTTGTGAAAATATTGATATTGATAAAACAAAGATTAAAGAAATTAAATAGTTTATTTTCATTTTAAACCTCATTCTTATTTCTCAATAAATCTTTTACTAATATTTATAATTTATGTTTCACTAATCTTCCAAATCTCAAGTCTTTGAAGTGCATAACTATTTATTAAGCAGAATACCCGTCTCTTATTAAATGGAGCAAAAAAAGATGTTTATTCTACTTTTGGTTTTTCTAATATCTACTTAAAATTTTTATATCTTATTATAAACTATAATTTTATACAAAATTTTCAAACTTAAATTTGGTTCGCTATACTGAATTTTCTTCCGCTTTCCATTCCCAAATATCCAATTATTTCCTTCCGTTTTTCAATACCTAATATTTGCGTCTAACGGACTTCTTACACCGGTTCCGCTATTTAATACATGCGTATAAATCATTGTTGTTTTAACAGAACTATGTCCAAGTAATTCTTGTATTGTTCTAATATCGTAACCATTTTCAGCAAATGGGTTGCAAAGGAATGTCTAAAAGCATGCGAACCGGCATGTTTTGTAATCTCAGCTTTTTTTAATATTTCTTTAATTTTTTCTGAACTGTTGTTTCATGTAAATGGTGTCTGTAGTAAAATTATTTTTTCGGATAAAACAAATTTATCCGATGGAAAAATATACTGCCATCCAAATTCTTTTCCGGCGTTTGGATATTTTTCTCTTAATGCCATCGGCAAAATTGTTTCGCCTTTTCCGGCTTTAAGATCATTTTCGTGAAGCTTTTTTACTTTTTTAAGATGGTTTATTATCTCCGGAATTATTGAAGTCGGCAAAATTGTTTGTCTGTCTTTTTCCCCTTTGGAATCACGAACGGTAATCATTTTATAATCCATATCAATATCTTTAACTCGCAGCCTTAAAGCTTCTCCTAATCTTAAACCGCCTCCGTATAAAACCGAAATAATTATTTTTGTAACTCCGCTTAATTGTTTGAATATTTCCGAAATTTCATTTTTAGAAAATACTGTTGGTAATTTTAAATTTCTTTTTGCTCTTTTAACATTTTCAAGCCAGCCTAATTCTATGTTCAAAACTTTGTTATACAAATACATAATGGCATTCATTGCTTGGTTTTGCGTTGATGCAGAAACCTTTTTATTTACTGCTAAAAATGTTAAGTATTTTTCAAGATCTTTTTTATCTAATTCCTTTGGATGTTTTTTGCCGTTGAATAAAATGTAATTTTTAATCCATCTTAAATATGCTTCTTCTGTTTTTCTGCTGTATCTGTGGGCTTTTAAAGTTAAGCTTACTTTATCAAGAAGTTTAGGATTTTTAGTAACTACTATTGCACTATTTGCTTTTTTTTCTATCAATTATTTGATGATAAATTAGTTACACAAAATTAAATAAATTATAGTTAAACTTCAATTATTTAAAATTGATTTTTATAATTATTTGCTTTCAAAAATTCTTCTTCGGGCTTGATTAAAATAAGATATAAAATACTATTTATTTTTTTTACTGCTCCGCACAATCAGTTACAATAACTAAATATTATATTAGTTTAATAATTTAATTTAATATAATGAATAATTTACCTTTTGTAAATACGTATAAATACTTACACCATATTTTTGTCCTAAATTTTCATGTTGCTCTAAAAAAAATATTTCCCTAATTTGTAACAGAAATTTAACTTAGATCAAGTTTTACGATGATAACAAAAAATTCATTCGTAACAAATTTTAGCTTTCTTTCCCACAACATCCTCAGCTTGCGCGGCACCTTTATAAATAAATTTTTTCCATTAACTAAAATAATTTTTCAATTAAAATTAGGATGAAAAAATGACTCACATTTGTTTTCATGCCAGAGCAGATCATCATGATCAATTTGCAGATACTTTTGAAGAAGCTAAAAAAATGGTGGATGTTTGGGTTGATGAAGGCGATTCTCATATTCAAATTTTCAAATTATCGGCTGATGAAGTAACTGATTATATTGATTTGGATGAAGAATTAATTTATACCGAGAAAGGAAATTAAATTATTCAAATAATTTTTCCGGCATTTGGATACAAAAATTGTAAAAATATTTTATCTTACTTTAAATTAAATTTATAAGTTTTTTCTAAATGCCAAATACTCTTGTTCACATTGGAATAAATGGATTCCTTACAAAATCCATAAGTAAAAAGTATAATCTTTTTTGGATTTATTTGGGTTCTATAATTCCGGATATTCCTTGGATTTCAAAAAAGTTTTTGGAATTCTTTATCCCGCAGATTAATGGCTACGATCTGCAAGCATATTTAATAATTCAATCAACTTTATTCTTCAGTTTAATTCTAAGTTTTGCAATTTCACTTTTCTCAAAAAATCTTTTCAGAACTCTTCTAATTCTTTCACTTGGATCTGTTTTACATTTATTGGCTGATTCTATTGAGACAAAATGGGCAAACGGAGTTCATTTGTTTGCTCCGTTAAATTGGAATCTTTTAAATTTTGGAATTATTTGGCCGGAAAATTTTATAATTCATTTGCTTGGTTTTTTAGGAATTGCATTTTTTGTTTGGAATTGGAGAGATAGTAAAAATTTTTATCCGGATTTTCTGATAAACAAAAGTCGTTTTCTATACTTTATAATTATTTTTTTATTCTATATTTTTCTTCCGTTTCTTTTCACTAACAAAGTTTTCGATTCCGATAATCATTTTATTCAAACTCTTAAAAATCAAAATTCCAGAATTGGTAAGTATGTTGAGTTAGATAGAAAAACAATTTTTTTTGATGAGAACTCCGGTAATTACTACTTTAAATCTTTCAACAAAGATATAATTGAATTAACAAATATTGGAAAATTAAATTCCGATAAGGTTTCGGTAAAAGGAAAATTTATCAAAAATAATTTAATTGAAGTAATTGAATACAAAGAAAGTTTAGGAATTTTAAGAGACGGCGCTTCGTATATTGGCTTATTTTTAATCTTACTTTTTAATGCAAATATTTTACTTAGAAAAAAATTCGCGGCAATAAATTCAAATTTGTAAATAATTAATTGAATCCTCTCAAATATTTAAAGTGCTTGTCATTCTGAGGAGTCCGTCAGTTGACGGGCGACGTAAGAATCTCATAATTTGAGTAAAATGAGATTTCTTTAATTTCTTAATTTTTAGAACTTCCTAATTTATAATTTGATTGGCAAATGCTTCATCATTTTCTAAATCATAATCTTCAAAAAAACTGTGAGCTACATAATATTTCAATAATTCGCGAGTTCTTTTTTCATCATAATTTGATTCAATTATTTTAACGCATTCTGTAATTATCTTATTGGCATTTCCGTTTTTTACACTGATTTCCGGATTTTCATTTATCGATAGTTTTTTCGTTACTTCATTTATTAAAAAATATGCAGAAATAGAAGGTTCAAAATAAGCATTCATTTTGCCGCCGTTTGTTTTTTGTGGTAATTATCGGCTGAAGTGGGAATTACTTGAGTTTAGAAAATTTTAATTGTTTTACATCACAATATCTGTATCAGTTTTTATATTTATTAGCATTGTCTTTAAAAGACTTCCTTTTGATTTGTTGGTCCTCAATGGCTCTAAGTAAATTTATTTAGAGCCATTTTTTTTTGCCCAAAACTTATTCAACTAAATATCTTTTAATTTTTTGCGTTGTTGTTTTCACAAATTCATTTTCGCGAATGTAGAATTTTACAATTTTTTTATGCGATGCAAGATTTTTATTCACTTTTGCAACTTCTTGTTCAATAGTTTCATTAATTATTTTATCATTTATCTGAACTTTATTTTCTTGCGAATATAAAATAAAAGCTTCCGCATCAACCACAATTTGCGCTGCAATTATTTCATCTTGTTTTTCAGTTTTTTCTCCGTAAACTAAACATTCTAAAATATACGGACTGTGATTTAGCTGATCTTCAATTTCTTCCGGAAAACATTTTTACCGCTTTTAGAAATTATTACATTTTTCTTTCTTCCGCTTATGTGCAAAAATCCATCGGAATCAATATAACCTAAATCTCCGGTTTTAAACCATCCATCGGAAAATGCATCTTTTGTTTTTTCCGCATCTTTGTAATATCCAAGCATCACATTATTTCCCTTTGCATAAATTTCACCAATTCCGTCATCATCTTTATTTACGATTTTTATTTCAACATTAGGAAGCGGAACTCCGGCAGCATCGTTCTTAAAATTATTTATTTGGTTTAATGCTAAAATTGGCGAAGTTTCCGTTAAGCCGTAACCTTGTAAAAATCCAAATCCGAAACCTTGTAAACCTTCAGCAACAACCGGATCGGCAGCAGCGCCGCCAACAATAAATATTCTTATTGCTCCGCCAAATTTCTCTTGAAGTTCTTTAAAAATTTTTTTCTTTAAATCTTTCACTCCAAATTTTTGTGTGAGATTTGTAAACTTTATTAATTTAGGGACTAAAAATGCTTTCTTTTTATCCTCATTAATTGCTTTCATAACTTTTTTAAACATTTTATCAAAAAGAAGCGGAACACCAAGTACAATTGTGGCTTTAACTTTTTGCATATCTTCGGCTACTGTTTTTAATGAGCGCGCATAATGAATTGATGAACCGGCGTAAAGCGGACACAGCATTCCGCAAGTGCATTCATAAGTGTGATGAATTGGAAGTACCGATAAAAATCTATCTTCGGGATACATCATTAACATGCTCAACATATCTGATAAATTTGATGCTAAGTTTTTTTGAGAAAGCATTACGCCTTTTGCTCTTCCCAATGAACCGGAAGTAAAAATTATTTCTGCTAAATCTTCCGGATTAATATTTGGAAGAATTGTTGTGTCACCAATAATTTGACTGTCAATAAGACTTTTCATACTTAAAAATTTACCGTCTGGATCGGCTTTATCCATATTGATAAATATTCTTAATTTTTTTAATACATTTTTATTTTCAGTAATTATGTTTGAAAATGTATCGGAAAAAATAATTCCTTCTGAATCAGATTCGTGAATAATATTCAGAATTTCATTTTCGGTAAGATTTTTATCGATCGGAACTACAACATAATTAAAACTCATTAATGTTAAATATGAAATTGACCATTGAACTCTGTTTTCACCAATAAGCGCAATGTGATTTCTTTCGCCTAATCCCAAAGCCTTAAGTGCCTTACCGAATTTTAAAATATTTTCCTTAAGCTGAGAAAAAGTAACTTTAGAAATTGGATAATTTTGTAAATCTTCAAGGGCAAGTTTATCTTTGTAAACTTCGGATGATCTCAAAATCATTTCCTGCACACTTGAAATTTTGGGAACATCAAATAATTTAATTTTACTTTTCATTTTCCCCTCTTAATATATTTTGATTCAAATATCCGAATATAAAAAAAACTTTTTCTAAATTTATTTTTAAATCGATCACATAATTTTAAGATATTTTTGAGAATAAAAATTTATTCAATCGAACAATTCAAAATATCCATATTTTATTTGCATTGAGATTCTTCATCCCGCATTCAGCGGGATTAAGAATGACATGTATAATAGAATTTCAGAACTACTTTTCAACTTAATTCTTTTAAAATCCCTTTTAATAAATTGTAGAATTTTTCTACATCCTTAATATTTACTTTTTCATCCGGTGAATGTGCGCCTTGAATTGTTGGACCGAAGGAAATCATATCAAGTCCGGGAAATTTTGCACCCAGCAATCCGGTTTCTAATCCGGCATGAATTGCTTTAATCTCTGGTTCTTTTTTAAACATTTGTTTGTAAACTTTTTTAGATACTTTTAATAAATTTGAATCCATATTTGGCTGCCAGCCGGGATAACCATCGCCTTCCGTTAATTTTGCATCGGCAAGTTTGAAAACGGATTTAACTGAATCTGCAATTTTATTTTTCGCACTTTCAATTGAACTTCTTTGACTTGTGCCAATTGTTAAAACTTTTTCTTCAATTTTTAATGTTGCAAGATTTGTAGATGTTTCAACTAAATTTGGTATATCCGGACTCATAGAAATTACACCATGAGGCAGCGCAAGTAATACATTTATTAATTTTTCCTTCAATTCACTTTTAAATACTTTGGATATTTTATTTTCAGATTTTTTTAAAATTATTTTCAAATCCGGATCAACAGTTTTAAATTCCAATAAAGATTTTGAGACAAAGTCTTTAATAATCTTTTTAAGATTTGCTAAATTCTTTGGATCAATTAATATTATAGCTTCAGCTTCACGCGGAATTGCATTCCTTAAAGAACCGCCGTTAATTTGTGCAATTTGAAATTTAAAATTTAATTGTGATAAAAAATGTCCGAGAAGTTTTATAGAATTTGCTCGTTGTTGAATTATGTCTAAACCAGAGTGACCGCCTTTTAATCCGGTAATTAAAATTTCATAAGCCTCAAATTCTTTCTTCGCTTTTTTATAATCAATCTTAAAAGAGCCGGCTGTATCTTGTCCGCCGGAACATCCGACATAAAATGCGCCGTCTTCTTCAGAATCCATGTTTAATAAAGTTTTTCCGGAAATAAATTTTGGCTGAATTTCTTTAACTCCGGTCATTCCGGTTTCTTCATCAATTGTGAAAAGTAATTCTAACGGACCATGGACAGAAGTTTTATCCAAAGCTACCGTCATTGCTGCTGCAACGCCAATTCCGTTATCAGCCCCAAGTGTTGTTCCGTCTGCTTTTATCCATTCTCCGGTGTTTATAAGTTTAATCGGATCTTTATCAAAATCATGTTTGGTTCCTTTATTCATTTCGCAAACCATGTCGACATGTCCTTGCAAAACAATTGTGGGAGATTTTTCTTTTCCTTTTGATGCCGGAACAAAAATTAAAACATTCCCAACTTTATCTTCTTTAAATTTGAAATTATTTTTTTGCGCAAATTGTTTTACGAATTCTACAGCTTTATGTTCTCGTTTAGATGGTCTTGGAATTTGACTAAGTTCATAAAAATGCTGCCATAACAATTCCGGTTTTAATTTTGCAATTGCTTTTTGTGACATAATATTCACCTTTTTATTTTTAAAATTTTAACTGTGTCTTATATTTAAAATATCGCCGTCTTGAACAATATATTCCTTTCCTTCAAGTTTCCAAACACCGGCTTCTTTACATTTTGCAAAAGTTTTATAATTCATAAAATCATTATATCCAACAACTTCTGCTCGTATAAATTTGTTATAAAAGTCTGAATGTATAACTCCCGCTGCATCTTGCGCCGTATAATTTTTTCTAATTGTCCAAGCTCTGTTTTCATCTTCTCCAACAGTAAAAAAACTTTGTAAACCTAAAGCTTCGTAAGAGGCTTTAAGAATTTTGCTTAAGGCAGATTCTTTAATTCCATAATCTGCCATAAACATTTCTCTATCTTCGTCTCCAAGTTTGGAAAGTTCTAATTCAAGTTTTGCAAAAAACGGAATTATTTTCACATTTTCATCTTTCAATAAATCTGCAACTTTTTGAATTTCCGAATCAACAATATTCATCGATTCATCATCAAAATTAATTGCAATTACTAATGGCTTCAAAGTCATCAATTGATAACCGGAAAGTAATTTTCTTTCTTGTTCATCCAAACCCAAACTTCTTAACGGTTTTTCTTGTTCAACATGATGCATACATTTTTCAATTACCGGAATTTCTCTTTTTAGTCTGTCATCTTTTATCTTCAGAATTTCACGTTTAATTTTTTCAATTCTGGTTTCCAAAAAAGCCATATCGTGAAATAAAAATTCATTTTCCAAAAAAGTAATATCTTCGCAAACATCAATTTTATTCATTGGATGAGGAACAGAATCTTCTTTAAATTTTCTAATCACATAAAAAAGTGCATCATTATTTTTTACTTCATTTAAGAACGAAGAAGTAATTCGTAATTTTCCATCGTCTGCGGTTCGCAATCCGGGAATATCAAAAACTTCAATTGTGGCGTTTACAGTTTTTTTTGGATTGAATATTTCGGTAAGCAAATCCAATCTTTCATCCGGAACTTTCACAACTTCTATTGATGCTTTATCAGAAACAATATTTGGATTATTTTCTGTTCCGGAAAGAATATTAAAAAGTGTAGTTTTGCCCGAAAATTGTAACCCGACTAAACCAATCTGCATAATCTAAAAATCCTTGTTTGAATTATTGTGAGCACAAATTTAACAAAACCATTTTGCAATTACGATATTTATAAACCATGTTTATCCAACAATTTGAGTATGAAGTCCAATTTCTTCTAAAATTGAAGAAACTTTTAAGCAATTTACCATTTCTCCCGCAAAAACCATTGCTCTACCTTTTACATGAACTTCAAATGCAAGCGTTCGTGCTTTTTCAAAAGAACAATTTATAGCTTTGATTAGCTGTAAAATAACTTCTTCAAACGTATGAATATCATCATTAAATAGGAAAACTCTATAAGCAGTATCAATATTTGTATCATTAAAAATTTCCGGCTTTATCTGCTGATCGGGATATTCAAGCTCAAATTTTTCTATTTTATTATCCATTTTGCTTAAGAGATTAAATATTATATTAAGATGTTTTTTTTTATATTGCTCATACAAATTAGTAATTTTAAATATATTAAGGTACAGTTTAGGTTTGGAAAAAGTTCAAGTAGATATTTTAGGATTATCATCAAGTCCTTCTGCCGGAGGAGCTTATGCTTTGTTGTTAAAAGAATCTTTCGGAACAAGGCGACTTCCAATAATTATTGGCTCTTTCGAAGCTCAATCAATTGCTTTGGAAATTGAAGGAATAAAACCGCCGCGACCATTAACTCACGATTTGATGAAAAATTTAGTTGATGATATGGGTGCAACAATTTTGGAAGTTTATATTGATGAACTTAGAGATAATACATTTTATGCAAAAATTGTTCTGGAAATTTCAACATTAACAAATACAATTGATGCAAGACCAAGCGATGCAATTGCATTGGCGGTTAGAACCGGTTCACAAATTTTTGTTGCGGAAGAAGTTATGCGCGCAGCATCATTTGTTCCATCGGGCGAAGAAAATGACGAAGCCGAAGAATCTTTTGAAATTGCAAATGATTTTGAAGCAAAACAATTTCCGAAACAATCTTCAGAAACAAAAGTTGCTTCATTACAAGATCAATTAAGAGAAGCTTTGGAAAAAGAAGATTACGAACGTGCCGCAAAACTTAGAGATGAAATAAATCGGTTAAAAGGAAATAATTAATTTTCAGCTAATTAAAAATTGTTTTACCAATTTCACATTCCAAACATTTATTTTTGCTGCAATAATTTCTAAAAATTTCAATCATTCCTTGTGCATAAATTGTTTTCTTTTCGAGACCATTAATTTGCAAAGCTTTAGAAACGTCTCTAATTATTTTGTTATCAATTTTCTGATCATATTCATTGTAAATTTTTAGAACTTTTTTAGATAAATTCTGATTTCCGAACAAATCAAAATAGACTGATAAAAACGGCAAAATTACATTAACAAAAATTTCATCGGCGCGTGAAAGTCCAATTAGATAATTAAGTTTTATATTTGTTTCTTTTTCAAAAACATAATGATCCCGCCAATATCCGTTTGCTTTAATAATTAACAACGATCTTATTGAGTTTATAAGAATTGTATCTTTTTTAATTTCAGTAAATTTTCTAATTATTTGTCCAATAAAATTGTGATGCAAAATTGCTTCAATAATTTTAACTCCGCCGGCAATTCTTATTGTGGGAAAGTTTTGCGGACGCTGTCCTAAAAAATGCCACTGTGTTTCATCAAAATATTTTCCATCGTAATTTTGTTTTTCATTTTGCCAAATTATATGTAAGTCTTTTATAAACTCATTTTCACTAGAATTATTTATTTCCGGCAATAAACCGGAAACTTTAAAAAGAATTGCTTCAACTTTTTTTGAAAAATTATCCTCAAAATTAATTTGTGAAAGAAATTTAAGATTTACATTCTGTGCTAATCTTTGCATAATTTTTTTATTTTTGGAATAACCCAAAGCTTCAAAAATAAATTCGTACAAAAGTTGTTTCCAAATTTCTTTATCCCTAAAATCACTTTGCAGAAATGTTTTGTTGTTAAAATCTTTTGTCAATTCATATCTAATTACCGGTTCATTAAGTTTCAATTCACTTATAAATTTAAGTTCTTTTAATCGCGAAAAAATATTAGAACATTTGCTTTCGAATCTTTTAATTCCGTAATTCAGCAAAGTATTTTCCAATAACTTTTTATCAACAGAATTTATTTCAGAAGAGCATTTTAACTCAAAGTTATTCTCAACATTATGTTTATTAATTTTCTGATAATCTACAATATTGTCGGCGGAAATATAATTTTCAATTGTTAATGAAGGAACTTTTCTTCCGTCACTTGTATAAACGTAATTTTGTTTTTGAGGATTTGAAAAGCAAATGTGCAGAATTGTTTTATTATAATTTCGATTTATATTATGACCATGTCGTTTCCAATCCGAATAATCTTGGTCGATTTCAACATCACCGATAAAAGTTAAATTACCTAATTTAATTCTGGCGTGTTTAAAATCCGGACCGGATTCATCAATATTATAATCACCTGGAAATAAAACCGTTATTTCTTCGCCGGAAAGAGTTTTAAGTTCTTCGGTAAAATCTTGGGTTGCCCAAATTTTGTGGAATTGTTTTTCAGATATTTTTTCTTGAGATTGCATTTATTTTATCAATAATGATTGAACAAATCGCAAATCAATTATATTCTAAAATAATTTAATTCTTAATTAAATACTATACTTTCAATTCATCAATTTGATTTTTTACAATATTATTCAATGATTCAATTTTGCCTTCAATGCTATTTCTAAAATCTTTTGTATCATCTATAAATAGCAAACCACGACTCATATTTACAATAAAATTTTTATTTTTATTTGAATAAAACGTTTTAACAACATCTTCTAAACTTCCACCTTGAGCACCAACTCCAGGCAATAAAACCGGCATATTATTAAAATTATTTATGTTTTGAATTAATTCTTCAAGATTTGTTGCGCCAAAAACTACGCCGCAATTTTTATTAATATTCCATTCATTTATTTTTTTAATAACTTCCTGATATAAATAATTTCCATTCTCTAATTTTAATTTTTCAAAATCTTCCGCACTTTTATTTGATGTTAATCCTAAAATAAAACTTAATTTATTTTTGTATTCCAAAAAAGGACTAACCGATTCTAATCCCATATACGGATGCAAAGTAATTGAATCGAATTTAAAATAATCAAAAATGGATTCTGCATATTTCTGCGAAGTATTTCCAATATCGCCTCTTTTTGCATCGGCAATTATAAGTACATCATCACCAATAAAATCAACGGTTTTTTCAATAATTTCAAAACCTTTTGTTCCGTATTTTTCGTAAAAAGCAAAATTGATTTTATACGCCGCAGCATAATATATTGTTGCATCAATTACAACTTTATTAAATTCCAAAATCGAATCTAATGATTTTGCAAAATGATTTGGAATAAGTTTCAAGTCAGTATCTAAACCAACACAAATGTGCAATTGATTATTAATTTTCGATTCGAGTTTATTTTGAGCCGTCATAAATTTTCCGAAAAGTTAAATTTGTTCTCGTCTATTTTTATAAAAATTTAAAGCAATTCCAATCAATATCATATTAACAATTAATGAGCTTCCACCGAAACTTAAAAATGGTAAAGGCAAGCCAATTACCGGAGCTACGCCAATGTTCATTCCAATATTTATTGCAAAATGTGTAAACATTAAAGCTAAAATTCCAACAACAACTGTACTACCAAAAATATTTTTTGTATGTGTTGCAATGTTTACAAGTTTAAAGAATAAAACTATAAAAAGTGCAATTGTAAGAATGCTTCCAACAAAACCAAATTCTTCACCAATTACGCAAAAAATAAAATCTGTCCATTGCTCAGGAATAAACCTTAATTGAGTTTGATTTCCATGCAAAAATCCTTTTCCCCATATCCCGCCGGATCCAATTGCTACTTTTGTCTGCATAATATTATAGCCGGCGCCAAGCGGATCAGCTAATGGATTGATAAATGTTTCAATTCTTTTTTGCTGATGAGGTTTTAAAAAATTTATTCCATAATCCATCAAATAAGCTGCAGAAATATTCAAAACAATAATTGATGCATTTACAAAAACATTTTTTTTGAAATAAACGAGAAGAGCAATTACTAAAATCATACAAATCAAAAATGTTGCAAGTCCGAATAATGAAGCGAAAACCACTACGACTGGAGAAATTAATAAAAAGAACAAGAACAAATCAACACCGCTCCAAAAAACCATAATTAAAGAAATGATTACATATACAATTGCGGTTCCCATATCTGGCTGCATTAAAATAAGTGCGACCGGAATTAGTGTAATAACAGAAATAATAAATAAATCATAAAAGTTATTTGGATTTTTTCTTTTTCTAGTAAGATAATAAGCCAAAAATAAAATTAACCCAATTTTTGCAAACTCGGATGGTTGAAATCCAATTGGACCAAAACTCACCCAACTTTTAGATCCGTAAACTGTTTTCCCAATAAAAATAACGGCTAACAAACTCAATAAAGAAATTACATAAACCGGAGCCGCAATAAATCGATAAGTTTTATAAGGAATTAAGTATGCAACAAAAAATAAAATAAATGCAATAATTCCGGAAATTAACTGTTTATTAAAATTACCATAAGCTGTTGGATGTGTATAAGTTGCACTATAAACTGCAGCCATACCAATTGCTGTAAGCAATGTTATTGCTGCAAAAACAACAAAATCAAATTTATCTAATATTTTATTTGATGGTTCCAAAATTATTTTGCGCTCGAAATTGTAAAATTATTACCTTCAATATTTTCTAAATATGCTTTAATTACTTTTTGTGCAATTGGTGCAGCGTGCGTTCCACCAAATCCAACATTTTCAACAATTACAGCGACAGCTATTTTGGGATTTTCATAAGGTGCAAAAGCAATAAATAATGCGTGATCTTCACCATGCGGATTTTGCGAAGTTCCGGTCTTACCGGCAATATTTATATTTGGAAGTTTTATATGTCTTGCAGTGCCGTATCCATTTACAACTTTAAACATTCCTTCTCTAACTATATCAAAAGTTCTCTGTGAAATATTTGCTATTTTATCTTTGTACTCAATATTATAATCTATGTTTTTAATTCCTTCAATGTAACCTTGCAAAACATGCGGAGTTTTAGTTCTTCCGGAATTTGCCAGCAAAGCTGCATATTGAGCTAATTGTAATGTTGTAACGCTGAATTCACCTTGACCAATTCCTAAACTAATAAGTGTGCCTTTTGTCCATTTATTTTTTCCAAATGCTCTGTCATAATATTCAGTGTTCGGAACAATTCCTTTTGTTTCAGCACCCAAATCAAAACCGGTTTTTTCTCCAAACCCAAACATTTTCAAATATCTTGCCCATCTATCCAAACCAATATCTAAAATTAGTTTATAGAAAAAAGTATTGCACGATTTTTCTATTGCCGGAATAACGCTAATGCTTCCATGATTGCCATGGCATTTAAAAAATCTATTACCAAATTGAAATCCGCCGCGGCAATAAACGGTTGAATTTATATCAATTAAATTTTCTTCTAATCCAATAATTGCTCCTAACATTTTATAAGTAGAACCAGGAGGATATATTGAATTTGCGGCTCTATCAAATAATGGTTTTTTAGGATCTGAACTTAATTTATTAATTTGTTCGCGAGAAGTGAAAGCTGCAAATGATTCTAAATCATATTCCGGTGCACTTACATAAGCTAAAATTTCTCCGGTCGATGGTTCTATTGCAACTAACGAACCGCTTAATCCTTCAAACTCAGCTTCTGCAATTTGCTGAGCTTTTTTATCAATTGTTAAAACTAAATCTTTCCCTTTTACCGGCTGAATATCATTATTTCCTTCAAGATATCTTCCGATTGTTTTACGTCTTGAATCAACGAGAATAAATTCATATCCTTTTGAACCTCTTAATAAATTTTCATATGATCTTTCTATTCCGCTTATTCCAATAAAATCACCTAAATCATAAAGGTTTTTTTCTTTCTCCAACTGAACTGAATTAATTTCTCGCAAATAACCAAAAATGTGCGAACCCTTTACGCCATATGAATAATCTCTCTGCATCTCTACAATAATTTCCACACCTTTTAAGTTTTCGCTATGTTCTTCAAACCAAACAACATTGTTATAATTCAAATCTCGTTTAATAATTCGTGGTAAATATTTGGAATATATTTTATTCTTTTCAAATATTTTATTTATAGTTCCTCTTTCTTCATTTATTATTGCTTCAATAGTTGAGCTATGAATTGTATCATAAACGGCTGGAGTAATTTGCAAATTATATGTTGGTTTATTGCTTACTAAAACATCTAAATTCCTATCAAAAAAAATTCCTCGCGGGGCTTGTAACGGTTTCTTTTTTATTGAATTATTATCTGATTGAGTTGTATAAGTCGTATGTTCCAAAATTTGCATTTTTATTAATTGAAATGTAAAAGTCATTCCAACAAAGGCTATAACAATCATAAAAATATTTTTTCTTAATCTTGAACCAAATATTTTTTCACTCATGTTATTTTTTGTTTTTATTATAAATTACAAAAGGAATGCTGATTGCAGATGTATAAATTCCCGGAAGAATTCCGCTCTCAAAAACCAAATATGATGTTGTTAATTTAATTTCTGAACTTGTTAAAAGTAAATAAAAAAATGAATTTACCGATGAAGATATAAAAACAATTAGTATAAAAAACATTGTTTTGATATTAAACTCAATTTTATTTTCATTATAAAAATACCCAGCAGCAAATCCGGCAATTGTTATTGAAAACATTGCACTTCCTAATATTCCTCCGGAAATTATATCAAATATAAATCCATAAAATGCACCCAAAATTGTTCCAAGTAATTGACCATAACTAAGTGTATAATAAACAAGTAAAATTATTATTAAATTTGGAACTATTGAGCCGATTGCAATCATCGGAATAAAAATAAATTGTAGAATCACAATCGGGAAAAAAATTAAAATTGGCAATATAATTTTGAAGTAATTTATTTTAATACTCCAATTGTTTTTGTAATTAATGAATCAAGTTGTAAATCTTCGCTTTTTTTTAAGATCAGAACATTTTTGATTTTACTTATATCAGCAAACGGTTTTACTTTAATGTTACTTAAAATTCCGGAAATGGTACTTTCTTTACTTGAAATAATTCCAACTGGAATTGCGGGTGGAATAATTGTACTTAGTTCTGAAATTATTACTCTATCGCCAACATCAATATCTTCTGTAGTTGGCACATTTTTAATAAGTAAATCCTTGCCATCCCAATTTAAAATTCCATCAACATTACTTCTCTGATCTCGAACGGCAACTTTGAATAAACTATTTTCCAAAGTTCTAACCGTTGAATAATTTTGAGAAACATCCGTAATAATTCCAACCAAACCTTTATCTGTTATTACGGGCAAGCCAATTTCAATACTATCAGCGGAACCTTTTGATATAATAAAATAGCCGCTAATTTTTGAAACTAATCTGGAAACTATTTGAGCGGAAATTAATTCAAAATTTGATTTATCTTTATACTCAATCTGATTTTTTATTTCATCAAATTCGTAAGCATAATCTCTAAGTTCGTTTACTTGAAGCATTAGTTGAGCATTGTTTTTTAGCAGACTTTCAACGTACTCTGTGTCTTCAAAATAATTTCCAAAATCCAAAATAATCTTATTGAATGATGCAAAAATTCCTAATGAAAAGAGTCTAACATTTTTAACCTTATGATTTTCATTTAAGGTTATAATAAGAAGGCTTAAAATAAGAAGTAAAATTAATACAATATATTCTTTAAAACTGTTTAAGAATGTTCTTACAAATTTTGACATCAGTAACTTCTTTTACGAATAAAAACTTTGGAATACTTATTCATATTTTCAATAACTTTTCCGGCACCATTTACAACAGCCAACAAAGGATTATCTGCAATGTGAACAGGTAAATTTGTTTCCATTCTTATTCTTTCATCTAATCCTTTTAATAATGCACCTCCACCGGTTATAATTACACCTCTATCCAAAATATCTGCAGAAAGTTCAGGCGGAGTTCTCTCTAATGACTGCTTTACACCCTCAACAATTTGTGTAATATTTTCATTTAGAGCATCTCTTATTTCAACAGAACTAACTTCAACGGTTTTAGGAATGCCTCCAACTAAATCTCTTCCTTTAACTTGAATTGTAATTTCCTCTTTTAATGGAACCGCAGAGCCAACTTCACATTTAATTTTTTCTCCGGTACGTTCGCCAATTAGAAGATTATAATTTTTCTTGAAGAATTGAATTATGGCATTATTCATTTCATCACCGGCAATTCTAAGTGATTCTTCGTTTACAATTCCGTCTAACGCAATTACCGCAATTTCCGTTGTTCCGCCGCCTATATCAAGGATCATATTTCCAACTGGTGCACTCACATCTATTCCAACTCCAATTGCTGCAGCCATTGGCTCTGCAATTAAATGAACTTCTTTTGCACCGGCATGTTCAGCACTGTCTCTTACAGCACGTTTTTCAACTTCTGTAACTCCGCTTGGAACTGCAACAACAATTCTTCTGCTCGAAAATGCACCGCGATTTACTTTCTTAATAAATTCTCTAATCATGCCTTCTGCAATTTCAAAATCTGCAATTACACCATCGCGCATTGGTCTTGAGACTCTTATTTGGCGATGTTCTCTTCCCATCATTTCTTTAGCTTTATTTCCAAGTGCAATAATTTTTTTTGTATTTCTATCAAATGCTACAATTGAAGGTTCATTCAATACAATACCTTTTCCTTTAACATAAATTACTGTGTTTGCAGTACCAAGATCAATTGCTATATCAGTTGAAAATATATCAAAAATTCCCATATATCCTCTTAATGTTTAAAATTTCTAATTCCGGTAAATACCATTGAAATATTTTTTTTATTTGCTGCAGCAATTACTTCATCATCTCTAACTGAGCCGCCGGGTTGAACAATTGCTATTATTCCGCTTTCTGCAATTTCTTCTACTCCATCTGCAAAAGGAAAAAATGCATCAGAAGCTGCAACTGCATTTTGTAAATTATGTCCGTTTTGTTTTGCCTTTTCAACTGCAATTCTTGATGAATCTACTCTTGACATTTGTCCGGCTCCAACTCCAATTGCCATTTGATCTTTACAGAAAACAATTGCGTTGGATTTTGTATGTTTGCAAACAACCCACGCAAATTTTAATTCTTTTAACTGATCTTCCGAAATTTGTTTTTCAGTTACAGTTTTTAATTCATTTATCGGAAAAATACTATTGTCCGGTTCTTGAGCAATAATTCCATTCGGGATACTTTTAAATTGCAACTTTGTATTACCACTTTCAGCAATAACTTTTATAACTCTTCTGTTTTTCTTCTGCTTCAAAATTTCTAAAGCTCCTTCTTCAAATGACGGAGCACAAATTACTTCTGTAAATATTTCATTTAATTTTTCTGCAGTTTTAATATTTACTTCATTATTGAAAGCAACGATTCCGCCAAATGCAGAAACGGGATCGCAAGATAAAGCTTTTTTGTATGCATCAAATACATCATTTCCGGTTGCGGCTCCGCACGGATTTGTATGCTTAATAATTGCACACGAATTATTATCGAGTTCTTTCACTAAATCTACAGCCGCAATTAAATCAATTATATTATTATAAGAAAGTTCTTTACCATGAAGCGGAATAAAATTCTCATATAAATTTCCATAAAGATAAGCTTTCTGATGTGGATTTTCTCCGTATCTTAATTCGCTATGCAAAGGAAAACTAATTCTTAAATTTTTCTGTTCTTGTATAACTTCTCGTTCAAAAAAATCTGCAATTATTTTATCATATTGAGCTGTGTGAGAAAATGCTTCACCAGCAAGTTTGCTTTTTGTTATTTCACTAATTTCAGATTTTTCTAATTCTTCAATAAAAGGTAAATATTGGGTTGGATTTGTTAAAACAGAAATAAATTTAAAGTTTTTTGAAGCAGCACGAATTAAACTTGGTCCGCCAATATCAATATTTTCAATTTTAGTCTGCTGATCTACATCTTGATTTACAACTTTTGCAAATGGATATAAATTAACGCAAACTATATCAATCGGATCAATCGAATTTTCACTCGCTTCAGATAAATCATTTTCGTTATCTCGTCTGTATAAAATTCCGCCAAAAATTTTTGGGTGTAAAGTTTTTAATCTTCCATGAAATATTTCCGGCGAGCCTGTGTACACTGATATTTCTATACACTCTATATTATTTTCTTTTAGAAGTTTAGATGTATTTCCGGTTGCTAAAATTTCATAATTATTTTTTATTAATGATTTCGCTAAATCAACAATGCCAGTTTTATCAGAAACACTTATTAATGCTTTCTTCTTCAAAATTAATCCCGATTTATTATTACTCTATTTTCAATTAAACAAATTTTATTTTCTGCAAATTTTTGAATTACATAAGGAAGTATTTCATGCTCAACTTTTAAAACTCTTTCAGCAATTTCTTCCGGTGATTTCACATCAGAAATATCAACAACTTTTTGATCAATAATTTTTCCATTATCATAAATTTCATCAACAAAATGAATTGTTGCGCCACTTGCTTTTGCCGAAGATTCGAAAACTGCTTTGTGAACATTTATTCCGTACATTCCTTTTCCGCCAAAAGCCGGAAGCAAAGCCGGATGTATATTTATAATTTTATTCTTAAAAGTATTTACGAAAGTAGTTGGAATTTTTTTTAGAAATCCCGCTAAAACTATTAATTCAATTTTTTTAGCAAAAAGTATTTTTATCAATTCATCGTAAATTATATATTCGGAATTTTCCGAAATACTACTTATAACAAATTTTTCAATTCCTTCAACTTCGCAAATTTCAAATGCTTTACAATCATTTTTATCACTTATAACTGCTAAAACTTCGGCATTTAATTTTCCGCTTTTAATTTTTTGAATTATTGCAGATAAATTTGAACCTCTTCCGGAAACAAAAACAGCTAATTTTAGCATAAATATTATTTTTTAATTAGAAGCTAATAATTTAGATAATTTCTTAGTTATTGTAAATTTTATAGTTTTTTACCTTTTAAATCAATTTTTATTTTGTTTAAATATGATTTTATTTGGTTTTTTCTACTGTAATTATCAATTTCAGAAACAGCTTGAACATATTGTTTTGCCGCAGAATATTTTTTTTCTGCCATATTAATTTTTGCCAAATTTACATAAGCCATTGGTTTTATCCAGAATGAACTTTGCAAATCATAATTTTTTAATTGATTGGCAATTTTTTTCGCATCAGAAAATTTATTTAATTCAATAAGTGAGGAAGTTTTATAATTTAATAAAAGTGATTTAATTTCTTCCGATTCAATTGTATCAACAATTTCATTTACACTTTCAATAACTTTTTTATTATTTCCGGCTAAGTATAAATTTTCAATTTTTATTTGAAATTCCCATTCTTTATTCAAACCATTTTCCAAAAATTTAAGACTTAGTTCTTTTGCATAATTATCATCTTCAATATCTTGATTTCCATTTGATGCCAAGACTGCATATTTTCTAAATTCATTTTGGTTATCCAAAAAATGATTACAAATTGCAGCTCTTAAAGATGCAATTCCCGTATAATCAATTGTCTTTGTCGTTTGTAAAAATTGCTGATAATATTCGAGAGCTTTTTCAAAATTATTTTGTCTAAAATAAACATCACCCAATAAAAATTTTGTAAAAGAAATTGTTTGTGAAAATTTTGGATGACCGTTTTTTAAAATTTCTTCTAAATCGATTTTTGCTTTATTCAAATTTTTGGATTTTATAAATTCAATTGCTCTTTGATATTGCAATATATTATTTTGTGGGAATTCTTCAACTAATGGATCGAGCAATTTTATTGCACTTTTATAATCTGCTAAATATTCATCATACAATTTTGCAAGATGAAACTGCAACTCAATTTTATCTTTCTTTCCTTTGTAATATGCTTTTTTTACTAACTCAAATCCGTTATTGTCGTCAGCAGAAAGTCCCGTAAAAGTTAAAGCCCATGAAAAAAAAGACGGTACATATGTTAGAGCATATTCAAAAATTCCAATTCCACCTTGCGCAGAATAATATGTTGAATCGATTTCAAGAACATCTTCATAAAAACCGACGGAAGTTTTTGTTGCCCAAAATGCATCTAACGAATTTGCATTAGCGGCGCTCATCATTGCTTTGTATTTGTAAATATTACCAAGCAAATATAAAATGTTGATATCGTTATTATCATCAATAATATTATTACATTTTGAAATGACAGAATCTGCGTAATTTTCAAAAAGTTTTAAATCGCTTGAATTGCTGCTTCCTAAATAATACCATAAATAAATTTTCGATAAAATTAAAAACGCTTCAGGTCTTTCACGTTTTTTTTCTATAGCAGAATTTAATAAATCGATAGCTTTTTCAAATTCATAATTGTAGATTAATCTATCACTTCTTTCAACTAAATTATGATAATTATTAAAACTTTGTCCAAAACAAACAGTGGCAAATAAAAATAAAATTATTTTAATCAATTCTCTTTTTTCCCTAACGAATATTCAACGGCAGCTTTCACAAAATCTCTAAATAGAGGGTGAGCATTAGTTGCTCTGGATTTTAATTCTGGATGAAATTGACAACCAACAAACCAAGGATGATCAACCAATTCTATCATTTCTACTAATTCGCCATCTGGAGAAATTCCGCTAATTAACATTCCGTTTTTTTCCAAATCATCTCTGTATTTATTGTTTACTTCATATCGATGTCTGTGACGCTCGTTAATTTTTTCTTTTTTATATGCACTTTTTGTTTTGGTTCCTTTTGTAACTAAACAAGGATAAGAGCCCAATCTCATAGTTCCGCCTTTAGCTTTAATTTTTAATTGCTCAGGCATAATATGGATTACGTTAAATTGATTTTTAACAAATTCCGCACTATTTGCTTTTTTAATTCCTAAGACATTTCTTGAAAATTCAATTACGGCACATTGTAAACCCAAACAAATTCCAAAGAAAGGAATTTTATTTTCTCTAACATATTTAATTGCAACTAATTTTCCTTCAATTCCCCGTTCCCCAAAACCTCCGGGAACTAAAACTCCATCCATTCCCTTTAAAAGATTTTCAGGTTTGCGTTTTATAAAATCTTCTGCGCTGATATATTTAACATGAACTTTAACATCATTTTCTGCACCGGCATGAATAAAAGATTCCGTAATACTTTTATACGCATCTAAATAATCCGTATATTTTCCGCAGACGGCAATATTAACAGAACCGGTTGGATTTTTAACTTTTGAAACAAATTCTTCCCACTTTTCAAGATGAATATTTATATCGGAAAGTTTTAACTTTTTCAAAACTAATTTATCAAATTCTTGTCTGTGGAGATTTAATGGAACTTCATAGATTGTTGAACAATCGTAAGCAGAAATTACTTCTTTAGAATCAACATTGCAGAATAATCCAATTTTATTTCTAATTTCTTGAGATAATTCCAATTCTGATCTGCATACTAAAATATTCGGCTGAATTCCTAATTCCAACAAAGCCTTTACGCTATGCTGAGTTGGTTTTGTTTTAAGTTCACCGGCTGATTGAATATATGGAACAAGTGTTACATGAATATTTATTGCATTTTTTCTGCCTAATTCAATCATCAATTGGCGCATTGCTTCCATAAACGGTAAACTTTCAATATCGCCAACGGTTCCGCCAATTTCTGTAATTATGATATCATATTTTCCTAAACTTGCTAGCAATAACATTCTTCTTTTTATTTCATCGGTTATATGTGGAATTACCTGAACGGTTGCTCCAAGATAATCTCCTTGTCGTTCTTTAGAAATTACTTCATGATAAACTTGTCCCGTAGTTGTATTATTAGCTTTTGACATATTTTCGTCAAGAAATCTTTCATAATGTCCAAGATCAAGATCGGTTTCCGCACCATCATCGGTTACATAAACTTCGCCGTGCTGAAAAGGGCTCATTGTGCCAGGATCAACATTAATATAAGGATCAAATTTTTGAATTGTAACGGAATAACCTCTTTGTTTAAGAAGTAATCCTAAAGACGCAGCGGTTATACCTTTTCCAAGTGAAGAAACGACTCCCCCGGTAACAAAAACAAACTTCACTTTTTTCTTAATTCTCATTTGAAAATGACCTTATATTTTTTAAAATAAGTGTAAAAATATGAATTTTTCATTTGCTTTAAAACATGTCCTAAACTATTTCATAAAAAAGTTCAACATTTTTAATTTTCTTTCAATTTCTTTACTAAACCGGAATATTTTTTTTCAATTTTGAAATTAAATTTGTAAAAATATTCGGGTCTGAAAAACCCGGTTGTAACATAGCCAAAACCTTCATCTTTCATTCTATTAAAAAATTCATTCATCAAAGCTTCACTAACACCTTTTCTTCTAAATCTATTTGATACAACAATTTTTTCCATATGAACAACTTCTTCTTCAAATTGATTATAAAACATTCCGCCAATAATAAATCCTCTATCGGAAATTGCCACCAAAAATTTATGCTCCGGTTTGAAGCTAACTTGCATATTTGCATCAATAAATAATTGGTACAATTTTGAAATTTCTTTTGGGCTAATCGGTTTCCTAATATAAAAAGGATTGCCTTCATGATCATCAACTTGCACAACTAAATTTGCCGCATGATCTCCTTCCGTTGCAAAATGTAAAAACGATGCTGAATCAGTTGGTTTAAGATGAGGATAACTTAATCTTGTTAGGAAATAAATTTCCTTATCGCTTAATTTAAATTCATTTTGGATTCTTGATAATTCACGTAAAAATTCTTCTTTGGAAAGTTTTCCATCATGCTGCAAATAACATAATTCTCTAATTAAATTTTTAAATTCATCATTAGATTCTTTGAATACGGTATGCACAAAAAATCTTGTTCTTGTTTCAGGGTGAATTTTTTCCAAGCTTACCAAATTATAAGTTTCGTAAAGTTCATTTAACATTTCAGCTTGGGCTTCAAACGAGGCTTCATTATTCAACTTACTCCATCTTGCAAATCGTTTAATTGCAAAATAAAGCTGCTTGGGTATATATCCATTATTTTTAATACTTTTTAAAAACTTTTCTAATTGAAAAATTATTTCTCGATTTTTTTCTTCATCACTTTTCAATTCCAATAAAAATAAACTTAATATTTCTACTCCTTCATATTCACCTTCGGCATTGATAAGTCCGGGGAAAATATATTTCCAAGATGAATCTCTTTTT
Organism: Ignavibacteriota bacterium; assembly: GCA_016708125.1. NCBI lineage: Bacteria > Pseudomonadati > Ignavibacteriota > Ignavibacteriota bacterium. The sequence continues at coordinate 214,726 of JADJGF010000001.1, forward strand.
ACCCATGAATATTTTGATTCAATTGGAACAACGAATTTATTATGAAAATTAAATAACAGATTTGTGAAATTTGTAAATTCAGAACGATCCGATAATGAAGTAAACCTCGTTCCCAATTGGTAATCATGTGATGGAATAATTAATTTATCGGGAGCCGGATTTGTAAGCTGCATTCTTCCGGATGTTAATCGCCAAAAATTTATATACGCAGCAGTTGCATTCCAAATAAAGAAAGGCCAAATGTAAAAATATTTCTCCATTGCAATCTGCTCATCCTTTTTAACATCTCTGTAAAACAAACTTTCAACATTTAATCCGGGTTGATATTTTTGAGTCCAGATTTTAAAATCATCCCAATAACCGCCAAAATCCTCAACTAATTCCGTTACAAAAAATCTTGAGCCGGCAAGAATAAGCCAGTTTACTTCGGATTTTATTTCAGTAATATTTCTATTTTTATTTTGATGGAAAATAATATCGAATGAACCTTGGTGACGCGTCTGAACAGAAATTCTGTAAAGTGTTAATTGATCTTCATCCTTAATTTTACTAATCCAAATTCCTCTTGGCAAAATATTACTTAACCCGATTAAAACTCCTTTTGAAAATAGAAATACGGATTCTCTAATAATTACAGTTGAAGAAATAACTTTGTTTAAAAATGATTTCTCCAAATCAGTTAAATCTTCCTCAAAAATTAAAACATCATCCCAGCCGTATTCTTCATTGTTTTCGATATCAACAGCAACAGTTTCATTTACGCCGAGCCATTTCCTAAATCCTTTTCTCATTTTAGTTCTGTAATCTTGGGCTAATTTCGAAAGTTCGGGCCAATCTTCAATCAATTGAATTTTAACAAGTTTTCTTCGCATCTCCTCATAACGTGTTGGATGCTTAATTCCGGCTTGAGAAAGAATATCCAGCAAAGTTGAAATTATTGTTTCGTGCAGATTTTCAATTTTGAATTTTAGCTGAACATATTCATTAAGAATTTCATCCAAAATATTTAACGAATCCAATATTTTCCTATTGCTCACAATATTTTCAATAATATTTTCATCGAATAACGAACGTCCATCTTTTAAATAAATTTCAAAAATCTTTTTAATACTATTTTGCTTTGCATATTTTATTGCAAGAAGGAATAGATGTTTTTTAACTTCAATATTTTTTGCGAGAAAAGGTTTATCCAAAAAGTAAGAAGCAATTTTAAAAATTTCTTGGTGTTCATCTTGGAATAGTGAATTTAAATATTCAATTCCTAAGTTTCCATTCTCAAAATTTTCAGATTGAATTAAAAGTACTGCAAGATGCAATCCGTAAAGTGATTTTTCTCCCGCTTGAAGAATTTTATTTAACTGTAAATAACTTGCGGAATAATCAAATTCTTTTTTATTGCTGCTAATCAAATGAATGCTTTCATCTTCAAGATTTTGTCTGTACCATTGCAGAATTGTTTCATCGGTAAATTGTACAAATTCGTTATTGCCAATCCAGTAAATTGGATTTATTAAAAATTCATGAAGATCAATAAACGGTTTACTTATTTTAAAATTGAAATCACCGATTCTGAAATTATTCTTATCAATTTTTTGAATTGTAACTTTCTTATCAAGTTTAGGAATTACCAAATAATTATCTGAAATTTTTAAATCTCCGCTTAAACATCCGCGTTCGCGCAAAAACCAATTTGGGATTTTTATTTCAATATTTTCCAAATGAAGCGAGTAATAGTCTTTTTTGTAAAGCTGTTCGATTAAAGATTTATAATTTTCCTCAATAACTCTTCTTTTAAAAGTTCCTTTGGGAGTTAATTCACCATTTTCCAACGTAAATGAATTTTGAATAATTCTGAAATCAACAATTCTTTCAAACGGTGCTAAAAATTTATTTATTGTTACAATTAAATTTGAAAAATATTCATTCTTTTGATCTTCATTCATGTTAAGAAAAATTTGATTCTCATAATCAGGATGAATTAAAACTGTGTTAAAGGGACGATGATCACCAACAACAAACACTTGTTTAACAATTTCAAAATCTCTGAATAAATTTTCTATTCTTTGCGGAGCAATAGTTTCGCCTTTTATGTTTTTATAGATTTCTTTTTTTCTATCAATAATTTCTATAAATCCAAGAGAATCCATTTTCATAATATCGCCGGTTGGAAACCAGCCTTCTATAAATGTTTCTTCTTTTGTTTGATCAAAATATCCCGGCATTACATAATCGCCTTTTACCAAAAGTTCGCCGTCTTCGCCTAATTTTATTTCAATTCCGGGCAAAGCTTTTCCAAGTGAATTAGGAATATATTTTCCGGGTGGAGTCATTGTAATTCCACCGGTTGCTTCAGTCATCCCAAATCCGCTCATCAATTGAATATTATATTTCTGAAAAAATTGAAAAACTTCCGCCGGCAAATATCCGGCAGCTGATAATCCCCATTTTAAATTTCCGCCGGTAATATTTTTTACTTCGTTTAGAATTTTATCATCCGAATCTGATTCAACATCAACTTTTGTAGAAACAAATTCGAAAAGTTGTATCCACTTTTTTGGAATACTAATAAATACTGAAGGATGTACCAAATTCATATTTGCAATCATAGTTTCCGCAGAGGGATTTTCCATAAAAGCATAAGTAGCTCCCCAAAAAACACTTCCCATTAATTCAAGCCATCTTCCAAAGGTATGATAAAGCGGAAGAAATGCTAAGAATAAATCCTTATCACCAATTTCCGGCAAGGCTATTGCTCTGCAAAATCTTTTAAATACAATATTTTTTTGCGAAAAAATAATTCCTTTTGGTTCTCCGGTTGTTCCCGAAGTGTACATGAGTGTTGCGGGTTTTTCATTTTCCAAATCATTAAATATTAATTCAATTTTTTCTTTTGGATGTAAAGCTAAAAATTCATTGAACGAAATTACCCAATCTTCAGCGCTGGTTCCCTCAATTAAAATTCCTTTCTTCAGATATTTAAATTCTTTTTTTACGGATTTTAATTTTGCCAACTGTTTATCGTTTGCAATTAAAATTACATCGCATTCCGTTTGATTTAAAATGTAAGAAATATGCTGTGAAACAGAATTTGCGGGAATCATAACATTAATAATTCCACTGTTTAAGCAAGCTAAATCAAGCAAAGCCATCGTTAAACTGTTTTCCATTAAGAATGCAACGCGCGGTTTTTCAATGTGCGAACCAAGCAAAACTGAAAACGATTGCGAGTAACTTCCAATAATTTTATTTACTTCATTCCAAGAATAATCATGTACTTTTTCACCTTTTAAAACTTTAAATAAGACTTTTTTCCCATATTGATTAGTGCGCTGCTGAAACATTTTTCTGGTATTGAAATTTGTTACTTCAATAATTTTAGAAATTAAATTTGTCCAATTTTTATCTTCAGAAATTTTTCTTAAAAATTCTGAGTTTCTGATAAAATTTAGAAAATTTTGTAAAAGGTTTTCAAAAATAGATTTTGATGAATCTTCGCATTGATTGAAATTTTTAAGAAGTATTTCACCAAAATTATAAAATAACTTTTCATCAAAATTTGTAATGAATAATTTTGCAAAATCACCTTCGTTTATTGCATTTAATAAATTGGAAAGTTCATTCACATTATTAATATTTTCAAAAAAATTATTTTCAAGATTACTTATTAACTGAATCGCTTCGGAAATTATTTCATTTATTTCAGATTCAGTTAAAGTAGATTTTCCGGCTTGAAATTTTTGTTTCAGCTCAATTAAATTTTCTAAAACCATTTGTGAAATTATCCTCAAAATATTTTTAATGTTATAAAAAAAGGGATGCGAATACATCCCTTTTTTATTCAGTTTCCAGAATTTAGGAAAAATAAAATCCTTTTATGAATTTGCACTTTTAATTCCGGCAGCTTCTTCTAACATTTCTGTTGTTACAGATTTCGGTCGTTCTATTGGATAACCAAGACCACGATCCCAAATAATATTTGCAACTACTCCAAATGCTCTTCCAACAGCAAACAGAACAGTATAGAAATCATATTCTTTCAAACCGTAATACCATTGAATAACGCCGGATTGTGCATCAACATTCGGCCAAGGATTTTTAGCTTTTCCTTGTTCAAGTAAAACCGGAGGAACAACTTTGAATAGTAAATCTACGTATTGGAATAATGGATCGGTTGGTAAATGTTTTAGACAAAATTCTCTTTGCGCCATATAACGAGGATCTGTTTTTCTTAATACCGCATGACCAAATCCCGGAATTACTTGACCGCCTTTTAAAGTATCCCAAACAAATTGTCTCATTTCTGCTTCAGATGGAACTTTACCACCCATTTTATCATAAACACCTTGCAGCCAGCCTAATACTTCTTGATTTGCAAGTCCGTGTAATGGTCCGGCAAGCCCGTTTGTCATTGCAGAAATTGAATAATATAAATCAGATAAAGCACTTGCAACTAAATGACCGGCATGAGCACTAACATTTCCGCTTTCATGATCACTATGTAAAATAAAATACATTCTTGCAACATCATCATATGGTTTTGCAATTCCCATCATGTGTGCAAAATTTCCGCCAAGATCAAGTTTGGAATCAGATTCAATAAAATCACCATTTTTATATTTTAATCTATAAATAAAAGCTGCTATTCCGGGAATTTTTGCAAGAAGATTTAAACCGTCTTCATAAGTTGGAGCCCAATAATCATTTTTCTTTAAATGTCCCGAATTATATTCTTTTACAAATTCCGATTCTCTTTGCATTGCCAAAATTGCCGTTGAAAACATTACCATCGGATGAGAATCTTCCGGCATAGCTTTTAGAATATCAAAAACATAATTTGGAACAACATGACGATTGCTAAATTCTTCTGCAACAGCTTGAACATCTTCCATCGAAGGAATATCACCGGTTAGTAAAAAGTAAAAGAATCCTTCTACATAAGGCATTTCTGCTTCAGGAACTTTTGGCAGTTGATCCAACACTTCCGGAATTGTTAATCCGCGAAAGCGAATTCCCTCAAATGGATCAAGATAAGAAATATCCGTAACAAGACTTTTAATATCTCTCGCACCGCCAATAACTTGACCAATATCAACTTCATCAACTTTAACATTACCAAATTCTTTCAAAAGACGTGTGGTACGCGGGCGCCATGCTTCAATTTTCTTAAACAGCTTTTCTTTCAGATCTGACATGTAAACCTCCGGTTTCTTCAAATAAATATTAGTTAGTAATTATTATTTTATACTATAAAAATACTCCTATAACCTAATATAATATTTTCCAATAAATAAATACAGAAGAACATAAAAATTTGAAATATTTTATTTTTTAATTTGATTTGCAGCTTTCATTCCGCTGTAAATTGCACTTTCTATAGTTTGAGGTAAACCAGTATTTGTCCAATCTCCGATAAAGAAAACATTACTAATTTTTGCTTCTATTTTACTTCTAAAATTTTCAAATTCTAAATTTGATTTTATTGTTGCTCTTTTTTCTTTTATTACAAAACTATCGGTTATTAAATTTTTGTTAAAGTCCGAGAAATATTTTTGTAATTCTGTAATACAAATTTCAATGATTTGGTTTTGCGAAAGTTGGATTAAGCTATTTGCATCACTAATTACAAGAGTTATAAATTCTTCGTGATTAAAAACCCAATGAATTTGAGAATCAATTAATGAAATAAATTTTTCTGTGAAAATATTTTCTTTAAGTTTTAGATTTACAGAAATTATTGCGGAAGTATCATAATCGCCAAAATCGCTTTCCAATAATTTCTCATTGCACTTTATTTTACTTATTTGATGATACGGAATTGCTAAAACCAGATTATCAAATTGTGTTAAAGTTCTTTTATTTGTTTTAATTTCTTTAACAGAATTATTTTCAATTTTAATACTTTCTAATTTTTCAGAGACAGAATAACTAAATTTCATTTTATTTAAATATTCCAAAGTTGGTTCAACAAATATTTTACTTAAATTATCTTTAGGAATTAATATAGTTGATGATTTATTTCCGGTGAAAAATATTTTCAGCAGCATGTTTTTAAATAATATTGCGGAAGCGTCTTCAATATTGGTGTTTAACGCACTTACCGTTAAATTTGCCCAGAAAGATTTTATTGCATTTTCTGATTGTTTATTATTTTTTAACCACTCAGCAACAGTTAATTTTTCTAATTTGGAATTGCTTATAAAAGGAATTGAAATTACAAAATTTATAAAATGGAATTTCTCATTTAGGTTTAATGCATTAAAATTCCAAATTGCATTTAACAAGTTTAAAGGATAAAAATATTTTGAAGCATCAATTTTAAATTTTTCACTTTCTGTATTTATATAAACAATTTTTAAATTATCTTGAAATTCTAATTTATCGAATGCATTTATCAACTTTAAAAATTCCAAAGTTAATTTATAAGATCCCATCAATAAATGCTGGCCGTTATCAACTTCAGAATTAAATTTTTCGTTGAAAAAAGAATATGTTCTTCCGCCAAGTTTAGGTGAAGAATCAATTAATTCAATTTGGTGGCCATTTTTTGATAGGTAAACTGCTGCAGATAATCCGGCTAATCCGCCGCCAACTATTATACACTTAGCCATTTATAAAATGTTTTATATTTTATAAAAACTGAAAGAGCAATAAATATTTTATTGAGATTTGATACTCTAATTTTTTTGGAAAACACATCAAAATTTTCTTGCTCAATTTTATCGAGAAGTCGTAAATAAATATATTCCATTGCACGCGCCGTAAACATATTTGATTTATCTTTAGTCGATAAAAATTTATCTGCATCATTGTAAAATTTTCTTGCCCGTGTTGTTTGATATTTCATTAATTCAATAAACTTTTCATTGTAAACTGAATTTAACAAATCAGATTCCGAATAATTAAATTTTAGCAAATCTTCTTTTGGTAAATAAATTCTATTATTTTTTCCGTCGGTTTTTACATCACGAATTATATTTGTTAACTGAAGTGCAATTCCCAAATTAATTGCAAATTTTTCTGTGTCTTTAAGTTTATATCCAAAAATCGGGATTGTCATAAGTCCAACTGTAGAAGCAACATTATAGCAATATTTTTTTAACTCGTCAAAATTTTCAAATCTGTTTTTCTCCAAATCCATTTCAACGCCGTCAATTAAATCGAAGAAAGGTTTTACATGTATTTTAAATGTATCAATAACTGTTTTTAGTTCAACTAATATTGAATTATTTGATTTCTCTTTTAATGATAATTCAAATTCATCTTTCCACTTTTTTAATTTTTCAAACCGAGCTTCTTTCGATTCAAAATTATTATCAACAATATCATCAGTCATTCTGCAAAATGCATATACTGTTTTTATCGCCTCTCTTTTCTTTTTCGGTAAAAATGCAAAAGTATAATAAAAACTGCTTTTACTTTTTTTCGATATTTCGCTTGAAGTTTCTATAATTATTTTCCAAAAATTATCGCTGATGAAAAAATTTTAATGAAATCAATTTTACTTAATTTTGGTCTTTGATTTAACACATCATAATTTATATTTTCTAATTTATATAGAATTGCTTCGCCGCTTTTAATTGTAACTAAAATTTGCATGCGCAATCTAAATGGTAAAAAGTCTAATAATTTTCTTCCTTCTAAAAACATTTTTTTTGTTCGTTCAATTTGAAACTTCATTAACTCAACAAATTGAATATTGTTACTCGAAGTATTTTGAAAATCATTTTCGCCAACTGAAAATTTTTTCATTTCATTTTGTGGGATATAAATTCTTCCTTTTTTAAAATCTATTGAAACATCTTGATAAAAGTTTGTTAATTGCAATGCAGTACAAATTAAATCGGAATATTTTTTAGCTTCTTTATTTCTTATTTCATAAATTTCCAAAATTATTCTACCAACTGGATCAGCACTATTTTTGCAATAATTTAATAAATCATCAAAATCATTATATCTAAATTTTATCAAATCTTGTTTAAATGCTTTTATCAAATTAATAAAATTTTCTTTTGTTAAATTTTTTGAAATTATGGTATGATAAAAAACTTTCCAAAAATCATTTTTATAATTTTGATTGAAAGACTGAATCAATTCATTTTCATATTTCTCAAGTTCAATTAGTTTTTTTTGATTGGAATGATTTCCTTCATCAGAAATATCATCAGCTTGCCGAGCAAATTGATAAACTACAGCAACATATTTTCTTAATTTTTTAGGAACGAAAAATGATAGTACGGGAAAATTTTCATAATGAGAATTAGTAAAATCAATTGCTTGATTGTAAAGAAGTGTTAATTCAGATTTTATAATTTGATCACTCAATAATAATTAACCAGACCAATTCTAAGTTTTTTAGTGCCCGAAACAGGACTCGAACCTGCACAGGATTTCTCCCACTAGGACCTGAACCTAGCGCGTATACCAATTTCGCCATCCGGGCTTATTTTAATCAAACCTTTTAAAAATCTTTCCCAATTCCAGATTTTAAATATTTATCTCTTACAGATTTTAAAATTTTATTAAAAAAATATTCGAATCCTTTCTATAAAACATTTTATCATTCATCAATTTCTTGAGCTTCGTATGATAAACTATCAGGTTTATAAAATTTTGTATAAAGGTTAACTTTATTATCCCTACCTTTTATAAACGGCATTGGAATATCTTTAAGATTTATATAATCAATAACTTCGCCGGTTGAACAATCATTTGAGTATAATCTAGGATTTCCGAATTGATAAATAGATTCTTTACAAAATTTTACAGATGTAATATTTCCACTTTCCGGAAATGGAAATGATTGAAACGGAAAATCAAGCTGACTATAAACTTCGCGCATAAAATTTGACCAAATTGGGTTTGCTGCTTGTGAACCTTGTCCGTATTTTCCGGTAAATGAAATTCTTCTATCATCAAACCCAACCCAAACGCCCGCAGCTAATTGAGGAGTAAAACCCATAAACCATGCATCTGCATAATCTTGAGTTGTTCCGGTTTTTCCGGCTGCCGGTCGGTAAAATTTATGAATTGACCTTGTTCTAGTGCCAGTTCCTTCATTCATAACAGTTTCAAGCATATTTGTAATTAAGAATGTTGTTTCTGCTGATAATGCTTCTTTTGAACTATGCATAAATTGATCAATAATAATTCCATCTTTATCTTCAATTTTTAGAATTGAAATCGGCTCATTATATATTCCATTATTTGCTAAAGTTGCATATGCTGAAGTTAATTCAATAAGCGTAACTTCAGACGTTCCCAAAGAAATTGATGGCACTAAATTTAATTTTGTTTTTATTCCCAATTTACTTGCTAATCTTCCAACTTGCCAAAGTTCAACGTGTCCTTCAATAATCAACCTTGCACTAATAAGATTTTCCGAAGTTCTTATTCCGTCACGCAATGTCATAAATCCGCCGGTCGAATTATCAAAATTGTGCGGGTTCCATCCTCCGTAATTAAACTCTTGATTTATAATTGGGAATGCGGGATATAATCCATTTTCTAATGCGGCTGTGTAAACAATTGGTTTAAATGACGATCCCGGTTGTCTTTTAGTTTGCGTTGCGTGATTTATTCCATAACTAAAATCTTGATTCTTCCCGCCAATCATTGCTCTGATTTCACCGTTCGTCGCATCTAAACATACAAATCCAACTTCAATTGTTTGTGCTAAGGTTTTAACAGAATCAATAAATTTCTTCGAGTTTTTCAAAGATCTTAGAATTCTTTTCTTTTCTTCTCCTTTAGCCATTTGATAATTTCTATCATTTCTAATTGCTTTATTAACAAGATCATCCAGTGTTGATTTATTATTTGACCAATTCCAATTTTTATCAAATAATTTTTGATAACTACTTAAATGCTCGGCGGCGGCTTTGTTAGCTATTTTTTGCATTTTATAGTTTACAGTTGTATAAATTTTTAATCCATCTTCATAAAGATTATATCCGTATTTATCTGCCATTACCTCAAGTTGTTTTCTTACATATTCAACAAAATGAGGCGCAATAGAGCTTTGCATTCCATCATTTAAATTTTCTGCTGTAAGTTTTAATGGAATATTTTTCAAAGATTCATACTCTTCTTCGGAAATTAATCCATTATCCATCATATTATAAAGAACGACATTTCTGCGCATTAAAGCATTTTCCGGGCGGCGAATTGGATTATAATATACATGCGATTTTAGCAATCCAATAAAAACTGCAGCTTCCGGAAGCGTAAGTTCTTTTGCACTTTTCCCAAAATAATTTTGTGTTGCCATCTCAATTCCATAGGCTCTATTTCCAAAGAATGAATTATTGAGATACATTTGCAAAATTTCTTTTTTTGTATAAGTCTGTTCAATTTGAATTGCGGTGAACCATTCTCTAATTTTTCTTACACCGGTTTGAAATAAATTTTCGCGGGCAACTTTAAGATCATATAAATTTTTTGCTAACTGCTGTGTAATTGTACTTGCGCCTTCCTTTTTTCCAAGGAAAACAGTTTTGAACATTGCCTTGATAAATCTTCCTAAATCAACTCCCCAATGATCATAAAATTTTCTATCTTCGGTTGAAATTAAAGCATCAACTACAAATGAGGGAATACTATCAATACTAATTTCTCGTCTGTTTTCTCTATAATATTGACCAATAAATTCATTATCGAGACTAATTACATTACTCGCTAAACTTTGCTTTGGATTTTCAAGCTGATCCAACGAAGGTAAGCCCGAAACAATATGACTGTAAAATAAATATCCGAGCAGAAGAAATACAAATAAAAATCCTATTCCAATTGTATATATAAGCTGTTTATTTTTTACGTTTATAAATCCTTTTTTCTTTTTTGCCATTAACTATTCCATTCAATAATCTCAAAATTTTGATTTTTATAAATTCCGTAACATGGTTTATCCAGCCAAGTTCCTAAATTTATGTATTGCCCATTTTTGTAAATAACATTTTTCTGCTCATGCGAATGTCCGAATAAAACATAATCATATCCGTCATCAATAATTTTCTGAGCGGTTTTTAATAATCCATCAATTTCACCATAGGATTTTTGAGTTGTATAATTTCTGCTTGTTTTACTAGATGAACTTGCAAGCCAAATTCCTAAATCCGGGTGAATCAGTGAATATAATTTCTGAACATTTTTATTTCTTAAAACTTTTTTCAGAATTTTATAACCCAAATCATTTTCAACCAAACCATCGCCATGAGCAAGAAAAAATTTTTTATCATCAATTTCAATTTTCAATTCATTTTCATAAAGTTTAACACCTAATTCTTTCTCAAAAAAATCTCTGTGCATAAAATCGTGATTGCCGATTAAATAATGAACTTTTATTCCGGATTCAACCAAATCAGAAATTGCAGTTAAAGTTCTAAAATATCCTTTTTGAATTACGCGTCTGTATTCAAACCAATAATCAAAAAGATCGCCCAAAATGAAAAATTGGTCACACTCATTTTTTGCGAATTGCAAAAATTCAACGAATTTCTTTTCTCTTAATTTTTCAGCTTCGCGAGAAAGTAATCCAAAATGTAAATCAGAAATAAATATTGATGCCAATTAAATCTCTAATATTTTCAGAACTTAAATTTAACACTTTTTATTCATCTAATTTCTTAGAAAATTATTTTTCTTTTAAAATTTGCGCAGATCGGAAAGCCAGCCATCCGTTTGGATCAAGTACCAAATCTTTAACTTTTTTATCAAAATTAAATTTGAAAGCATTTTGTCTTTTCTTTATAAAAATATTTTCTATTTTGCTTGAATCATTTTCAAATTGGAATTTTATTTCAAGCGGAAAACGATATTCTTCATAACCTTTTTGAACTTGATTAACTTTTAACAAAATTTCATTTGTATTGTTTCCTTCGGGTGAAAAAGAATATTCAATTTCAATTAATCCATTTCCCTTAAAAATCCACTGATCAAAAAATTTTGTTAAATCATTTTTGCTGAAACTTTGCGCAAGTTTTATAAAGTCGTTAGTTGAAGCATTTTTATATTTAAATGATTCATAATATTTTTTGAGAAGTTTGAAGAAATTTTCATCACCAATTTCTTTTCGTAGCATGTGCAAGACCCATGCACCTTTGTTGTAAATAATTCTATCAAATAAATTTTCGGGATTATACAAAGTTGTTCCGTTAAAATCAGTCAAAAAAGATTTCATTGTAGATTGAAGTGAGCTAAACCCGCTTCCGTTTTCCCAATATAAAGCTTCAGAATAAGTCGAAAATCCTTCATTCAACCAAATATCTTTCCAGCTTGATAATGTTACTGCATTTCCCCACCATTGATGCGCAAGTTCGTGGACTAATAAATCTGTAAAAAATTGTGAACCACTTATAAAATTTTTTCCGACACCGGTAATTGTTTGATTTTCCATTGCGCCGAAACTCCACATAAATTCTGCAACTCCGTATTTTTCATTTATGAAAGGATATTCGCCGAAAGTTTGCGAGAAAAATTTTATTGCTTTTGGATGAATGCTGAAATCTTTTTTTGACTTTTCTAAATCTTCCGGAAAAACAAAATATTCAATTTTCATCGAATCGTTTTGCTCATTCACATAATAATCAGAAAATAATTTATACTTTGAAGCGGCAAAGAAAATTAAATATGTCGCAATTGGGTATTTTGTTTCCCAATGAAAAGTTTTTTTACCTTTTTCTGATTTAACACTTTTTAGAATTCCATTTGAAACGGCTGTTAAAGCTGAATCGCAAGTAATATTTACATCGGCAAAAACTTTGTCAGATGGCGAATCATTGCATGGAAACCAAGTTGACGCATAAATCGGTTCGTTCAAAGTGTAAATTACCGGATCAATATTATTTTTTGCAAATCTGAAGGAACCAAATCCCAAACTTTTGGGAGTTCCGGAATATTTTATTTTTAGCTGAAATGTATCAATCAAACTTTGATTTGTTGAAATAATAATTTTATTATCATCATACAAATAACTTGCAGATTTGTTGTTCAACTCCACTTTTGAAACATCAAAATTATCATGAAAATTCAATTCAATTTTATCCAGATTTTTACTTCTTGAAATTCCCGTAATTATTGTTGTTCCAAAGATTTCTTCTTTTTCTGGAAAAAGTTCCAAATCAATATTGTAATGTAAAATATCAAGTTTTTTTTGATTTGATGAAATATAATCTTCAATATTAGAAATTTGCGAAGGATTAAATCTAAAACCGTTTTCTACAAATGTAATTCCATCTTCCGTAGAAATATTAAAATTTTGTTTTATAATAAATATAAAAGCGACAACACTTATAAAAAATAAGGTTGAACATCCAAAAAAGAAATATTTTTTCTTGACTTTCATCGGCAAAAAAAGTAATTAGTGAACTAAAACAGAGTATATTTTTCCACAAATTTCAAATGACAATTCAATAATAGTAAATATATTTTGTAAAATAAAAAGAGCTCACTATGGCATTTACAGGTTCAGCACTTCAAAGAGAAACATTAACAATGATTTTAGCCGGCGGACAAGGTGAAAGACTTCATCCGTTAACCGGTATGCGTACAAAACCTTCTGTTCCTTTCGGCGGGAAATACAGAATAATTGATTTTGCTTTATCAAATTGTTTGAACTCCGGCTTACGAAAAATTTATGTTCTAACTCAGTATAAATCTGATTCGTTAAATCAGCATTTATATGAAGCTTGGAATATTTTTAATCCGGAACTTGGAGAATTTATTTATTCAATTCCACCGCAGAAAAAAACCGGAAATGAATGGTACCAAGGTACTGCTGATGCAATTTATCAAAATTTAAACTTAATGCGGCAAAGAGATTATACTTGGTGTTTGGTTCTTGGCGGCGATCATATTTATAAGATGGATTATATGAAAATGCTCCAATACCACATTGAGAAAAAAGCTGATCTTTCCATCGCAAATATTATTACACACAAAGAAGATGCAACTCGTTTTGGAATTATTGAAATTGATGAAGATTACAACGTAAAATCTTTCATCGAAAAACCGGCTGACCCGCCCGAAATTCCTGGCAAACCCGGATTCTCTTTTGCAAATATGGGAATTTATATTTTTAATGTGAAAGCATTAACCGATGTTTTAGAAGAACTTGTTGATCAGAATACTGCTAATTTAGATTTTGGAAAACATGTAATTCCTTTAATGGTTGAAAAACATTATAAAGTTCGCGCATTTAGATTTGAAGATGAAAATAATCCGGACAAGCCTTATTGGGTTGATGTTGGTACTATTGAAAGTTATTACAAAGCAAGCATGGATTTGCTAAGTGTAAATCCCGATTTTAATTTATACGATTCAAATTGGCCTTTGCGCACAATGCAGAGACAAATGCCGCCGGCAAAAACACTTTCGCATGAAGGTGAAAGAGTTGGAAGAGCAATAAATTCGCTTGTTACAGATGGAACAATTATTTCCGGCGGATTGGTGGAAAGATCCATTATTGGTCCAAATGTAAAAGTTAACAGTTACACTTATATTACGGATTCTATAATAATGGATAACTGTAATATTGGAAGACATACAAAAATTCGCCGAGCAATTATTGATAAAAATGTTCATGTTCCGGAAAGAGAAGAAATTGGTTTTGATCCGGATATTGATAGAAAACGATTTACAGTTTCTGAAACCGGCATTGTTGTTATTCCAAAAAATTATAAATTCTAAGATTACGTTTCATTAATAAAAATTTTAAATTGCGAATAGTTTGAAAAAATTATTCGCATTTTTTTTGCAATGATATGAATACCGAATTAAAAAATAAAATTTCTGCAATTCCTTCACTTCCCGGAGTTTACCAATTTTTTAATAATGAAGGAAAAATTATTTATATCGGAAAAGCAATAAACTTACGCAGCCGAGTTCAATCATATTTTAGAACAAAAGTAGATTCGCCCAAAACACAAGCGCTTGTAAGCAAAGTTGAAAATTTTGATATTATTGCGACAGAAAACGAAATTGAAGCTTTGGTTCTTGAAAATAATTTAATTAAAAAACACAAACCTCGTTATAACGTAAATTTAAAAGACGATAAATCTTATCCATACATAAAAGTTACGAAAGAACCTTTCCCTCAAGTTTATCCAACAAGAGATATAGTACAAGACGGATCAAAATATTTTGGTCCTTATACAGATGTAAAAAGTATGAAAAATTCTTTGAGAATGATTAATAAATTATTCAAAATAAGAAGTTGTTCGTATTTCATTGATCAAAATGTAATCGATCAAAAAAAGATAAAAGTTTGTTTGGATTTTCACATAAAGAAATGCGATGGACCATGCGAAGGTTTAGTTTCTGAAGAATCATATTCTAAAATGGTTAATCAAGTTGTAAAAGTTTTGCGAGGAAAAACTTCGGATTTAATTGATGAATTAAAATCAGAAATGCGTGAAGTTAGTTCAAAATTACAATTTGAAAAAGCCGCGGAAATTAGAGATAAAATTGAGCAATTAAAAGTTTATTCGGAAAGACAAAAAATTGTTACAAATGATTTTGATGATAAAGATATTATTGCTTTGGCAATTGAAGCAAAAGATGTTGCTTGCACAATTTTAAATATTCGTTCCGGAAGATTGGTTGGTAAAAGACAGCTAAAATTAAGTGTAGAAGTTGATGAAGAACTTGAAAAAATCTACAGTTCTGCAATTAAATTTTATTACGGCGAATATGTTGAAATTCCCAAAACAATTATTCTTGAAATTTTACCAGATGACGATAAAGCTTTGCTGGATTGGCTCAACTCCAAATCTGAAAAAAAAGTAAATTTTGTAATTCCAAAAATTCAGAGCGAAGCAAAATCGCTTTTAACAATGTGTAAACAAAATGCAATTTTGCAACTGAAAGATATTCAACTTCAGAAAATGAAAAAGGATGGAAATTTACCTTATGTTTTATCTTCGTTAAAAAGAGATTTGCGATTGAATGATCTTCCAAGAAAAATTGAATGTTTCGATATTTCAAATCTTCAAGGAACTGATACGGTTGCAAGCATGGTCGTTTTTGTTGATGGAAAACCTAAAAAATCTTTGTACAGAAAATACATTATTAAATCTGTTGAAGGTCCAAATGATTTTGCGAGTATGCAAGAAGTAATCGAAAGACGCTACTCAAAATTAATTGAAGAAAATGAACCGCTTCCGGATTTAATTATGGTTGATGGTGGTAAAGGTCAGCTTTCAAGCGCGGTGGAAATTTTGGATAAACTTGGAATTAAAAAATATCAAATTATTGGCTTGGCAAAAAGATTAGAAGAAGTATTTTTTCCGGGAATTTCCGAAGCACAATCAATTCCTAAAACTTCATCAAGTTTAAAATTATTGCAGCATTTACGAGATGAAGCTCACAGATTCGCAATAACATTTCACAGACAAAGAAGAGATAATAGAACACTCCAAACTGAATTAACTGAAATAAAAGGAATTGGGAAAAAAGTTGCTGAAAAATTATTAACAAATTTTAATAGCATAAATGATATCAAATCCGCAAGTGAAGAAGATTTATCAAAAATAATTGGAAAAACAAAAGCAAAGATAGTTATTGAATTTTACACACATTCTGAAGAAAATATTTAATTTTTTTCAATAAATAAATTACTCATCATTCAATCAAAAGTAATGTCGATATTTTTGACCTTAAAATTTGATTGTCAATAATACAAATTTATCTTACTTTAGACTTAAACAAAATTACTTTTTTTGTATTGAAATCTTGAAATTATATTCGACCAAAAATAAAATATGAGTTTATCCAATGAAAAAATTAATTGCATTTATAGTTTTTATTAGTAAATTTTCATTTGCTCAAGGCGAAGCAGCCATACCGTTTGTAACATTGCAGCAATCAAATTTATTATTAGGTGCCGGACAAATTGGCGTATCTATTCCAAATAATGATGTATTGGGATTTTATTTTAATCCGGCAATTTTAGGTTATACATCAAAAGAAAATCATGCCTCCATTTATTCATTAACAAAAAAAACTGATTGGTTTTGGGATCCGATTACATACCACAATTATGGGTTAAATTTAGGTTATAATTTAGCATCTGAAATAAATTTCCCGTTATCAATAGGAGTGGGATTTATACATAACAAATTTGATTTTGGAGAATATTTTGTAACCAGTGAAGAAAGTCCCGTACCAATTGGTAAATATAGAAGTTATGATAGTTTTAACAGTTTTAGTTTAGGAATTGGAATTGATTATTTTGCAAAAATTAATGTTGGTGTTTCTATTAAATCTTTTGATTCAAATATAGGAGCAAGATATACAGATGGACAAATTAAAAAAATTTCAGTTGATGGAACAGTACTGGATTATGGCACTTTAATTATTCTTCCATTTTCAGAATTATTAAAATCAAACTTAGATTTTCAACTTGATGATTTTTCAACTTTAACTCCAAATCTTAATTTTAGTCTTGGATACTCACTAACAAATGTTGGTGATGAAGTTTATTATATTGATGAAAGTCAAAAAGATCCGCTTCCAAGAACTTCAAGATTTGGTTACACTCTAAATTTTGGTTATCAACTATTACATAAAAATATTAAAATCAATTTAGTTGACTATTCTTTTACAGCAGAGGCAAATGATATATTGGTTAATAGAGACTTTGATGATGATGGTAATCAAGTAACATTTAATGCACAATACCAAAATTTATTTGGTGATATAGATATAATTGATCATGTAATTAGTCTGAATCCAGACGAAAAAGTTATTGTTCATAAAGGGCATATTTTTAATTTCTTTGAAACAATAATTTTAGCTAAAGGAAGTTTTTTAGGCAGAGGATATTCTGAAGTTAGAAAAACTGACGGAATAGGAGTTTCTTCAAAAGGAATTTTTAAACTATTAAATTCAATAATTGGAAATTCTACAATAAATTTTATAACCAAACATCTTCAAATAGATTATTATGATTCGTTTGTAGAAATTTCGAAAGGAAGTAAAACAAATTTTAATGGCATATCATTACATTTTATTGATTTTGAACTATAAAAAAGCCAAGCAGCAAATTACACAAATTGAATACTGACCGCTGCTTCCTTCCGGACCTCACGGAGTTGGGCATCAACTTGTTAAAATGTGCTTGGCAAATTTGAGGTGTAAATATAATTATTTATTGTTTTAGATAAAATTCTTTTCTATGCTAAATTGATTTTCATTTCTCATATTCTTAATCATAATCTTATTCTTAATCTTACTCATTTTTTTAAAATAATAATTACTACATAGATAAAGGGAAAACATGATTTTAGAAAAAATTAAAAAAGGTTAAGATTAGGATTATGAGTAAGATTAAGAAAATAAATGAAGTTATGACAATTGATTCAACACTTTTTTAAATTCATTTTCCCAGTTTAATTCCTTCGAAGCTTTTACACAGTTTTCTTTATAAGTAAAAAGCAAATTTTCATTCTTCAAAAATTCATTTATCGCAGAAATAATTTCATCATCATTTTCAACATTTACATATTTCCCAACATTGAATTCATCAACTATTTTTTTCATTTGCGGAAGATTGCTGCACAAAACCGGAACTCCAGCCATAATGTATTCAAATATTTTATTTGGTAATGCGTAGTAATAACTTAGACTAATATTTTCAATTAATGCAATTCCCAAATCCGCAGAAGCCGTACAGTTTAAAAGTTCATTATGATTTACAGAGCCGATAAAATGAACTCTATTTTGCAAATTTAATTTTCTTGTTTCATTTTCAAATTTCGTTTTAAACTCGCCATCACCAACAATAACAAAGTGTGCATTTTCAATTTTGTTCAATATTTGAATTAATTTTAAAATTCCTCTGCCTTCTAAAATTACTCCTTGATATAAAATTATCTTTTCATTTAATCCAATTCCTAACTTTTTTCTTAAATCAACTTTTTCAAAATTATCCTTAAACTTTGGCAAATTTCTCAATACAAGAATATTTTTTAACTCATATTTTTCTTCAAGAAATTCTTTATCCATTTCTCCGGTAACAAAAACATTGTCAACTTTTCTAATAAACTTATTTTCAATTTTTGCAATTATATTTTGCACAATTGATTTATTTCTTAATCCGGCTAAGTGGGCATAAATTTCTCTGCTGTTATAAAATATTTTTGCTTTATTAAATTTTGCAAAAAAATATGTTACATGAAGTGTATAAACATCTTCGGCAAAGTAAATATCTGATTTATATTTTAATAAATCTTTTATAAGTAAATAAAAAAATGAGAAGTAAAATTTTAAACTAGATTTCGATTTATCAAGTTTATAAATATTTGTTTTGCCCAACTGGGATTTGAAATTTTCGGATTTCCAATCGAATGAAATTGTTTGAACTTCGTAATTTAAATTTGTTAAAGATTCAATCAAATTAACAACGCGCGAATCTTGATTTGCATTACCGAGAAAAGTAATTATTACAGATTTTTTATCAGACATTTTAATGTCTATAATTTTATGTGAAGTGTATTTCTCATAATTGATTTTGCATCAAATTTTTCTTTGAAATCTATTAAGTTCATGCTTGGCGTCATTGGATTTTCAGCCGATGTATCTTGCGAAACTCCAATATCGACATAATTATAATCGCGTTCGGTTGCATCTTTTACAACTTCAAACATTACACGCTGAATTGGTTTGTATTCGGCATATTCATAACGAAGCATATTGTAAAAACAAATTGCAACATTTTTATTTGCATAAAACATTAGCGAACCGGCAATCGGTTCTTCATCCAAATAAACCATAAAAAGTTTTAATCTATCCGGCATAAGTTGTTTTAATTTTAATAAATCTTCGTACGAGTGCGTTGGCTTTACGTTATGTCGTGATTTGTTCTCAATCAATATCGGATAGAATTCATCATATCGTTCATTCACTTCTACTCTTACACCTTCTTTAATTGAATGACGAATATTTCTTCTTGTAGTTTGTGTAAATCTAGAAATTATTTCAATGTTTGGATTTAGTTTTATTGCACTAGAAATATAATGTAGTTGAAATTTAAATCCTTGCCACAACATTGCAAAATCCAAATTATGATTTGGAAAAGTTTCGTAAATCATTGGAGCAGCAGTAAGTGTTAATTCATTAATTCCATTTTTCTTTGAATATTCCAAAAGTGCAGAAACAATTTCCATCGTTTCTTTAAAAGTTATATCTGGAATTACAATTGATCCGTAACTTGCACCAATTGGTGATTCAAAATGTGAATTATTTATTAGACTTCCCGGAAGCACGGCGGCAATTTTATTTTTATCCAAAAATATTAAATGATTAAATTTGAATTTTCCCGGAGTGTGGTAATCAAAAAATTTCTGCATGTGAAACATTGTTCCATTGCTTGACTTTAGAACAAATTCAT
This sequence comes from Ignavibacteriota bacterium, assembly GCA_016708125.1. Lineage (NCBI taxonomy): Bacteria > Pseudomonadati > Ignavibacteriota > Ignavibacteriota bacterium. The sequence continues at coordinate 235,109 of JADJGF010000001.1, forward strand.
CCCACTTATCTTTCCATTCGGGTGTGTATTCAATAATTTCCATAATTGCCAAAAGTAAGTTGTACGGAGGTTAAAAATACAAAATAAGAATATGTTTCACATAATTAAAAAAACTCAAATTATAATTTTGAAACATATTTAGAAAATATATTGAAGGGAAATTGTATTTGCATTTCCGATGTTATAAGTAAATGGTGTAAATGCATAATCCAAATTAAAGCCTTTGTAGAAAACTCCAGCACCGAAAGAAATATTACGAGATTCAATTCCATTTACATAACCAAATCTTAGAAAGAATTGTTTATCGTATCCAATTTCCGAGCCGAAATGAATGCGCGTAATTTCAGAATCAAAATAATTTTGAATTCCAAAAACCGGAAAAATTTCCAATGAAGCTGATTCAACCGAAAATTTATATGTCGCATTTAGCAATAAATCCGAAGGTAATTTTGTTTTTTCAAGTCTTAAATTATTCATACTTCCTAAATTTCTTACTGATAAACCTAAATTTAGATTTTCTAAAATATCTGTATAAATTAAACCCAAATCATATCCTAATCCGGCTGCATCATCAGTAAAAATACTTTCATATAAATATTTAATTGAAAAGCCAAAGTAAATATTTTCGGTCAATCCAAATCCGGATGATAAATTTCCATAAAAATAATTTACGTCAAAAGTTGATTGTGGAGTTTCAGTCGGTTGAGTTCTAACTTCAAAGTCATTTACTTTTGTTGTGTTTGCGCCAACTGAAAATGGAATTCCCCATAAACTAAAGTTTGCTCCAACAAATTGACTTGATAAATCTTGAATCCATGCTTGGTGAGAAAACATAATACCGGCAGAATTATTTAAATTTACCGTCGCCGGATTATAATAAACAGATGAAACATCGCCGTCTAAAAATCCAATATCGGAAACGGCAATTGTTTTTGCACTTGGTCCAATTTTTAAAAATGATAAACCGCTTTTGCCAGCATTTTGAGCAAACACTGAAAAGATAATTATGAAATTTAATGTTAAAATTTTTTTTATCATTTTATTTTCAAATAATTCTTCTTAAAAAATTAACCACAGAGAACACAAAGATGTTCTCAAAGATCACAAAATATTTTAATTAAAATAAAATTTCAATTCCAATTATATGATGATCGTAAGCAGCGTAAGGTTCAATTGCAAAGGCGTAATTTATTCCGACTAATATTTCATTTATCATTTTAGAATAAGAAAATCCAAATGCTGGTCTTAATGGAATATCAAAATTTGAAATACTAATTCTATCAATTCCACCTCTTAAAAATAAATTTTCTATTATATTATATTCGGTTCCTAATCTTAAAAAATCTGTTTCGGCGTTACTATGTTCAAATTCTAAAGTTGCAATCACTTTTGGATCTTCAAATTTATATGCCGATGAAATTTTTACGAAAAAGGGAAAATTGTAAGTCTTTGAGTTTCCGCTTGTTCCGTATAATTTACTTGAATCCCATTTATATTTTGAATTTACGTCTGTTAAAACAAAAGCAAAATTTAAATTTTTATTAAATTTATATAAAGCACCAAAATCCAATCCAAATCCAGATGAAGTTATATCTTCATAAAGTTTATAATAATACAGCTTTAGTCCTACCCCAATTGATAATTTTTCCGAAAATCGATTTGAAAAACTAAGGAAGAACTGATTTTCCGATGTTGATAAATCTTTAAATTTTTCTCCTTGATTATCTCTTCCATCAATATTACTTACGCCGGCATTTATTATCCCAAAACTTATTCCGGCAATTGAACGCGGTTTTCCATCTGCAGATTTATTTTTTCCAAATTCAAATTTTCTTGTAAAATTTAGAAAATTTAATGATCTATCTAATGACAAAAATGAATATGAAGTTTGAAAATAATTATTTTCTTGAAATGCAGATAATGCGGGATTATAATATGAAACTAAATTTCCTTCATCTAATGCGGAAATTGAATTTCCCATTGAAATTCCACGAGCGCCAAAACCCATACGACTAAAGGCTCCGGACATACTGTTTAATTTTGAAAATTCCGATTGTGCAACAATTGATGAAGATAAAATTAATATTCCCGAAAAACTAAATGACAAAAATAATTTGGTAAGATTTCTTTTAATCACATCAACACCATGATTTTGCCATAAGATTGTTTGTTATCGCCAATATCAATTCTAAAAAAATAAACTCCATTCGGAACAATATTATTATTTTCATCACGGCCATTCCAATAATCAATATTATCTAATCCGCCCGGTCTATTTGCATTTTGAATTATTGTCTTTACCAGATTCATTCCAAAATCAAAAATTCTAATTGTTACTTGCTTACTTTCGCCATCAAAATTATATTTAATATTAATTTGCTCTTCATCAGGCTGAAAAGGATTTGGAAATGCAATCGCTTCTGATTCAGAAGAAACCGCTGGTGATGAAAGGAAAACTTTCCAATTGCCGACCCACATTCCACCCGTTTCAATTAGTTTTGCAGTCCCAGATTCAGAACCAAGCCAAATATTATTGCTCTGTGAATTATCCAATGTGCAATTAACTGCTCTGAATTTTGTAGTATTTAGAGTATTACCAGATTCAGAATCTATAATTTGCGGAATGTTTATCCAAGTATTACCTAAATCATTTGAGCGAAAAACTCCATTATCAGTTGCTGCTAAAATATCAGCTTCTGTTTCATTCTGATTAAATGTAAAATCAATATCGTGAATATTTTCGCCAGCCAAATAAGTATTCCAGTTTTCACCAAAATCTGAAGAAGAACTTAAGCCATAAAATTCTGTTAATCCTTCGGCTTTCCAAGTTGCAGCCCAAATTGTATTGTTGGAAATATCAAAATCAATTTTTAAAACAAAATTTCCGCTGATAGAATTTTCTTGATTCAAATGATTAAATTTACGCCAGCTAATTCCGCCATCCGAACTTAAATTAATTCCGTTTGCTGTTCCCACTAAAATTGTAGAATCATTCAAAGTTTTTAGAGAGAAAAATCTATGATTTAAATTATCTTCAAATCCCAAAGCTCCAGAAGATGGTGAAATAGTAAAATCCAAAGTATCGGTTGGTTTAATAGAATCAAGGTAATCCGGCGGGACTACAACTTTTTCCCAAGTTTTACCAACATCAATACTTTTTCTAAATCCTCCGTAAAATGAAGCAATCCAAATTGTGTTTTTTGTAAAAGCAATGCTTCTTGTAAAATTCCCTTCTTCAACCGGAATTGGCAAAGCACGCAAAGTATTTATTCCATAAACAATTGACGAATCATCTTCTGCATCAATCGGTTGAGCAATGTCAATCCAAGTTTCGCCCTTATCCGCAGAATAATGCAAACCTGAGCCAACAGGAACAACATCATCGGAATTTTCAAGAGGATGCCAAGTTGCGCACCAAATTGTATCATTATTTATTGCAAGAGCAGAAATTCCTTCTTCGCCGAATTTGTAACTTGTCCAACTTGCTCCGCCATCTATTGATTTACTCAAACCAATTGTTGTAGCAACCCAAATATCTGAGCCCATAAAATCAATGTATTCAACAGCGTTTCCGCTTGGAGTTGGATCCGCTAAAATTTTAGAAAGACTTGTTTTATCTAAAGTAAATTTATTTGGTAATGTTTGTGCATACAAACTTACTGCAAATATTAACGAAATTGTGATAAAATATTTTTTCAAAATTAATTTACTTTTAGTGAAAAATTAATTGTATTGCTAACTAAACCGGATTTATCAACTGCGTTAAATTTAAAGTGCCAAAAGCCGGTTTGAGATGTAGGTCCAAAATTGTTTTTTAAAGAAAAAATTCCATCTCCGCGAACTTCGTCACCAGATCCGGAAACATCACCGTTATCAAACATTGGAAATTTTGTAATTGTATTGTTTGCATCAACAAAAACAACAGAGCTATCCGGTCTTAGTAATTCAAAATAAACTTGTTGAATATCACTTAATCCATTTGGTTCACTTACTTTTACTGTAAAAACAAAAGTTGTATTTCTATCTACTGAAGATGGAATGTTTAAATCAGAAATGGCAGGATGAAGATTTTCTGCATTGCTTAGATATTTAAACTTTTTAACACCAATTTTCTTAATATTTTCACCAGCAGGATTTACATTATCTTCAACATAAAAATCAATTTCATAATTTCCAGGTAGCATACTTTCGCTAAAAATAATTTCACCCGAATATGTTTTCTTAATACTTGAATTATTTGTATTCATTAAAATTCTATCAGTAATTTCTTCACTTCCATCTTCGTTAAATAAAATAAACCAAACTGATTTTACTGATTGCGATTTATTTATTGAAACAAAATTTTGCAATTTTTTATTTGTTGCGGAATAAGCAAATTCATCTGGCGAGGAAATAGATTCAACAAAATAATCGGCATTTTCCTTTTCAATAACATCGTTAGGAATTTCTTCACAACTTAAAAATATTGCGATTGAAACGATGTAAAATATTTTCATCAATTTTATTTTCATATTAAAAAAGATGTGATTGCTTGAAGAATTTTGATTAGAAACCACATTAAAATTTACTGTCTTATTTTTGTTGAGAAAATTTAATTAAAAAGTAGCAAATTTTTCTATGGTCACCTTTTGATTTTTGTGGATTAAAATTTAGAGAAGTTGATTAAAACTATCAAGTACAATTTTTATTGCACCTTAAAAGCTAATATAAAACGGTGACGGTGAAAATGAAATTGCCAAAATAAACAAACTGAAATAACCAATTAGTTTCCTTTTCCAATCAAGTTTTTCAAAATATCTAACCGGCGGATGTTTTACCTTAATAATAAAGTATAGAATTACTGCCCAAAATAGCCAACCCGTCCAGCCAAAACCAATACTCAATTCTAAAAGTCCATCAACAATTCCGGAAATTCCAAATATTATTAAAAATATCATTGAAATACTTGCAACTGCTTCTTGAATTTTTGGACCAAACATACTAAATACAATATGTCCGCCGTCTAATTGTCCAACCGGAATCATATTCATTGCGGTGATTAAAAGTCCAAACCATCCCGTCATCAAATAAGGATAATGATAAACTTCGGTCATCGGCGGAACAAATTCATTTGTTGAAGTCAATAAATTTTTTAGAAAAATAAAAAGTAAATTATTTCCGAATTCAAGTGATAAAGAATTTTTGCCGTAATCCGGAGAAAAATAATCGGGATGAATTGCGAGAATATAATCTTGTGTGGGAAGATGAGTAAATCCGTAAACCAAAACAATTATAGATGCAATAAAGCCGGCAATTGGTCCGGCAACTCCAATATCAAACATTGCTTTGTTATTGGGAATTTCCGATTTTGTTCTAATCACTGCGCCCATGGTTCCGAAATTAAAAAACTCCGGAATCGGAGGAATCGGAATAAAATACGGAAGCGTTGCTTTTACTTTATGAAATTTTGCCGCAAAATAATGTCCGAATTCATGAGTAGCTAAAATGAATAACGCCGAAAGAGAATATGGAAGCCCGATTGCTAAAGATTCCAAATCATATGGACCCATTGTTCCGGTTACCCATTCGGTTCCGGCAATAACAGTTGTTATAAAAGTTATTAAAAAAAGTAATAAATGAAAAAATGGACTTTGAAAAAATTTATTTTTGATCAATATAAAATTCCTTAAAACTATAAATCTAAATTGAAACCAAATGCAGTGAAATTTTCTTTTAAATCAAAATATTCACCGTGAATATTGTAGCCGCTAAAATATCTTAAATAAATGCTAAATCCTTTATCTGCTATATTTCCAATTTTAATACCAACTTGCAATGAATTATTTCCAGTATATCCATAAATATTTATTAAGCGAAAATCATAAGCTAAATATGGAGTTATTTTTTTACTAATTATATTTGTAAGAAAATAATCAAATCCGATTTGATATTGATCTTGACCAATATTTTTCGGATCAATTTTATAAATGTAAGTTAATCCGGCATAAATTCTAAAATCATTAATTTTAAAATATGGAAGAAGTTCGAAAAATTCTCTGCTGTAAACTTTCGGATTTCTAACATCTCTCCATTGATTCAAATCTTTATCAAAATGGCCATCTACAAAATGAGCGCTAATGTGACTAATTCTTAACCTTGCGCCAAATTCATATTTATCACATATTTTTCTATATCCAAAATTAAATCCAAATAAATAATCAACTGCATCAACTGGAAAATGAAAATCACTTTGACTTCTTAAAAGTGTATATGTAAACAAATCTGCGCCAAAAGATAATATATTTTTTTCATCTATTTTGAATTGTAAAATATCTAATGAATTTCCAACATTCAGACTTAATTCATTAATATTTGTTTTGACTTCAAATCCCAATTTTGGTTCTAAAGTATTTGTCGTGTATGGCTGTAATAATAATTTGGAAGGAAATAATTCCCAATTTGATTGAGCAAAATTAATATCTATTAAAAACAGAAAGAAAATAATTGCCGACAAAATTATATTTTCTATCTCATTAAATTTTAAAACTGATTTCACAAATTTCATAAAGTTTAATTTCTAATAATTTTTTTAATTTTTTGTTTTACTAATTTATTGTATCCATATTTAAATTTGGAAGTAACACTTGCCAATCCGTATAAATTTGTTGGGAATGCAAATGATGGTTCAAAATAACAATTAACCGTACAGCCTTGACAAAAATCAAATTTTCCTTCCATCTTTAAAAAATATTTATACTTTTCACTCTGCATAATTTCTTTAATTGGCTTATCAATTTTAATTTTATCATTTTCAAAATGATAGCATGGAAGAATAATTTCATTAAACGGAGAAATTACTATTACTCGTGAAACTGCTTTGCACAAAGGATTTTGAATATTGTTCCCGCCATTTCTTCTCAAAGTTAAAAAGGAAGGATTTATATAAATATCCAACTTTCCATCTATATATTCTTCAATAAAATCCATTGCTTCGTTTGATAAGCCCGGATTTCCAAAATATGAAAACACTGGATTAACCAATAAAACTAAATCTCTTTTTGCAGCTAACTCATGCATCTGAGGAAGTTTTTTATAAGTATCATTTGTAACAGTAAAAAGTATATCCGGAAATTCTCCAATACTTTTTGCAATTTCCACACTTTGCAAAACGGAATTGTAGCAATCAATTTTTCTAATTTTGTTATGTTCTTCTTCATCCGGAGAATCTAAAGAAAAATGGAGCAAGTTTACTTTGCTGGCTAAAGATTCTGCAAACTTTTTATAGAGCAAAGTATTTGTTGTAATGCTGGTTTGCATTCTATAATTTTTTGCGAGTGAAACCATTTCAGCAATATCTTTATTTAGTAAAGGTTCCCCGCCGGTTAAGTCAATAAATTTCACTCCCAATTTTGCCAATTGCAAAATATTATTTCTAAAATCTTCCAATGTTGCATGAGGTGAGTCTTTAAATTTTCCATGTTCCGCAAAATGACAAAATTCGCAAAAGGCATTGCACCTATATGTTACATAGTAGTTGCATAAAAGAAGCATTAAAATTTCCTACCTTTCCACATAACTTTTCTGCTGAATAATAAGTTCACACTTGTTACAATAAAATAAATAGGTACGTAAATTTCAAAAGCAATAAAATTTATAATTTTAAGTTTTAGTTTCAGACTTTTATAAACATTTGAAATCATGAAATAATCTGTAAATAATTTGAATACTAATAAATACAAAGCTATATCTGAATAATTAAATGGAATTAAAAGTGAAAGCAGCATTACAAACATTGCAGTTCCAATTACAATTGCTCCATCGAGTCTGACATTCAATCCGCCAACTGCCCAGCGTTTTTTCTGATGAAAAATTGTTTTAAAATCCAGACAAGGTTTTGAAGTTACCAAACCTTCGGAATCAAGCGGATAAATAATTTTATATTTTTTGTGATCATGAATTGCCATTAATAACTGAAAATCTTCAGTTACGGAAAATGGAATTTTCTCATATCCGCCGACTTCCAAATAAGCAGATTTTCTGTACGACATATTATTTCCAATTGCAGAAATCGGTTTCCAAATATTTATTGAACCGGCTGCGACAATTAGCAAATAGATAAAATCAATATCTTGAACAGCTTCAAAAATATTATCTGATTTTTGATTTGTATAACCACAAACCATTGCAACATCATCTGTGTAATAACTTGCTAAAGTTTTAACCCAATTTGGATTTACAACGCAATCTGCGTCGGTAGTAAAAATTATTTCACCTTTTGCAACTTCAATTCCATTTGCAATTGCTCTCGCCTTTCCAAGTGTTTGTCCATAATTTTTAATTGGCTGAATTAATTTAAATATCGGTTTATCAGTAATATACTTTTCAATTATACTTTTTGTTTGATCATCGGAAAAATCATCGACGAGAATAATTTCTAACTTACCTTCCGGATAAATTAATTTGTTCAATGATTCCAAACATTCGCTTATATTTTTTTCTTCATTTCTTGCTGCCACAATAACGGTGGCGCTTGGAAGATTTTCAACATCAATTTTCTTAAATTGTTTTTTCGCACCAATTGAAATTAAAATTGCTTGAATAAAATAAAGTGAAATGCTAATTATGAAAAGTATTTCAAACATTCAGAAGGTTTTCCAATTTGATATTTTTTATTTGCCGATTCTTCCACAATAATATTTATCGAATCTAAAATTATATCTTTTGATTTATTGCTATCGTGCAAAACTATTATTGAGTTTTGTATTAAATATTTTTCTACGGCAAATTTAACAATATTTAAATCATTTTTGTAATCAAATGTGAGAAGAGACCAAAGCACATTTCTGAGATGAAATGAATTAAGAATTTTTTTTGTACGAAAATCAAATCTTCCGTGCGGAGGTCTGAAATATTTTATTTTATAATCAAATTTTTCCAAAGCATATTTTTGTACTAAATTTATCGAAGAATGAATTTCCGAAGAATTTAATTTTGTAATTTTCTGATGTTTCAAAGTATGATTACCAATTTCGTGACCTTCATTCATAATTTCTTTTGCTAAAGAATTATACTTCTGAAGATTTTCACCTACGCAAAAAAATATTGATTTAATATTATTTTTCTGTAATTCTTTCAAAATAATTTCTGTTGTATTAGGATTTGGTCCATCATCAAAAGTGATTAATATTTTTGATATTTGAGAATTCCATTGGAAATCAGAAAAAATATTTTTTACTAAACTTGGCGGATTATATTTCCATTTCATCTTTTTATTTTTCTGCCTTTCCATTCGTAGTTGCCGAATAATCCGGAAATTCCCGCAAATATTATATATGGTATGTGTAAAATTTCTGCAAGAATAAATAATTTCAAATTAACTTTTTTGAATAAATCTATTGATTCTTTTCGCATTATTTGATTTTCAGTTATGACTTTAAAAAGAAAACTAAAAATAAAACTCACAAAAAATAATTTGTTAAAAAATAATCCAAGTAAAAACTGAATTAGAAAACTTAAATAAAACAAATAGATTAAAGCCAGCATAAACGTGATTGATTTTTTAACATAATAAAAACTTTTACTTGACCAACGTTTTCTCTGACTGATAAAATCTTTAAAAGTTGAATTTGGATTTGTATAACTAATTGCATTTTTATCAAAACAAAACTTGATTTTATAATCTGTTTGTGATGATATTTTCTGCATTAAAAATTCATCATCGCCGGAAGATAAATTTAAATTATCTTCATAACCATTAACTAATTTGAAAACTGATTTTCTAAAACCAAGGTTTGCGGCATTGCAAATTATTGGTTCTTTAATTCCAATTAAAGCTGCGCCAACAATAATCAAACTCGAGAATTCTAACCTTTGCATTTTTGAAAATAATTCTTCATCATCAATAAATTCAACCGGACCGGAAACAAAAGCTGTCTCCGAATCAAATTTATTAATCATTGTTTTTAGCCAATTTCTTCCGTGAATACAATCAGCATCAGTTGTTATAATAATTTCACCTTTTGCTAATTCTATTGCCTTTGTTAACGCAAGTTTTTTATGTGCGCGATTTGCTAAACTTGAATCTGATTTTATGATTTTTACATTTTCAGAAGTAATTGAATTGTTTAATATTTCAAAAGATTTATCATCAGAATTATCATCAATATAAATAATTTCATATTGGTTTTTAGGAACTGATTGTGACTCAATACTTAACAAACTTTTTAAAATATTTTTTTCTTCATTTCTAAAAGGAATTATTACGCTGATAAATTCTTGATTTTCATTTTCAGCTAAATCATTTTTAACAATTCTAATTCCATCAACAATCTTAACTAAAAAGACTAAATAATATAATCCCAGTAAAGCAAATATTAAAAAGAGAATTATCATTTATTTTTTTTGATAAGTAAGAATAAACCAATTATAGATGGGATGAGAAGATTAAATAGAAATAAAAATATTGCGGAATTAAATCCTACCGCTTTTGATAAACCCATTTTTGTTAAAACTAAAATTGATGAACTTTCTCTAATTCCCAAATCGGCAAAAGAAATAAAAGATAAAACACTTTTTACAAACATTACTAAAGTTCCGGCCCAGAATGAAAAAATTAAATTTCCGCCGTTATTAAAAGCCAAAACTAAAAGTGCATATTGGAAAATGTATAGAAAATAAAAAAAGATGGAGTACATAATTAATTTTTGCAAACTTTTTTTTCCAATTTCCTTTACATATCTAAGCTCAACAAATAAGTTTTTAAAAAACAAAAATTTTTCTTTAAGATAATTAACAAATTTACTTGATCGTTTAATTCCTTTAACAAAATAAAATATTGAAATAACTGATAAAATAAAAAACACAAATGCAAGAGCTGCAAATTCAGATGAATAATAATTGTATAAAAATATTATCAATGTTATTGATCCAATAAAAAGTACTAAAATTAATGATGTAAATTTTTCAATAACTGTTGCTATTGTAACTTTCATTAATCCAATATTCTCAAAAGCTAATTTACGACCAACATATTCACCAATACGCACCGGGGTTGCAATTCCGCCGCTGAATCCATAAAACAATGAAAGCCAGATTTTATTTTTATCTTTCATTCCTAACAGTGAATTACATACTATTTCCCATTTAAGAAATTGCATATAAATATTTAGAAAGCTTAACAAAAAAACAACGAGAATTATTACTTTATTCGATTTTTTCATCGCCAAAATAATTGAATTATAATTTACATATTCAATCAAATAGACCAATAATATTAAGGCTATACTTATTTTAGCAATTAGTTTAAATTTATTTTTTAACATCACATTTTAAGCTATTTGAGAACTTGATTTTACCAGAACAACTATATTATTATTATCAAAACTAAATTTTAATTTAGTTAAATAAGAAGCAAAATAAAAGAATTCTAATCACAGAACGAATTGCAAAATTTATATTTTCTAAAAATGGAATTATTAAATACCTGTAAAACAAACTTTAAGATTATTATTTTTATAATTACAATGTTATAAATTGGAGAAATAATGCAAGTTGATTTTAGTCAAATTCCTGGAATGAGCGAACTTTATATTGATTATGTAAATGATTTTGAAAAAGTCAAAAATTTTTATGAGATAAATTTTAGAGATGAGAATTTTTATGAAAAGATTTTCAACAATATTAAAAATAGAAACGGAAATGAAATTGTTGAAATTATAAAAAAACAATACAATAATTTCTCAGCATCGGAAAAAACAAAATCCAATATTGAATTGCTGAAGAAAGAGAATACGATTGCCGTTTTTACCGGTCAGCAGCTTGGCTTATTTGGCGGTCCACTTTATACAATTTATAAAATTTTTACAGCAATAAAATTAAGTGAATATCTAAATGAGAAATTTAAAGATCACAATTTTATTCCTATTTTTTGGATGGCTGGCGACGATCATGATTTTGAGGAAATTGCAAATTTAAAACTTCTTAATAATGAAAATGAAATTGAGACAATTTTATATAATGATAAGATTCTAAATGAGGAAAATAATGGAAGCGTTGGTTCGTTAAAATTTTCAGACTCAATAAATGATTTTAATAATAGAATTATAAATTCTTTACGCCAAACTGAATTTATAAAGGAAGTTATAGATTTTTCGAAAGAAGTTTTTGATCGAAATCTAACAATTGCAGAATCTTTCTTTAAATTCATTCACAAAATTTTTGATGAAACCGGATTAGTAATTTTTAATCCGCAAGATAAAGAAGTAAAAAAATTATTAATTCCAATCTTTCGCAAAGAACTAACCGATTATAAAATTCACACAAAAGATATTTTGTTAAGAAGTGTTGAACTTGACGAAAATTATCATTCACAAGTAAAAGTAAAACCTATAAATTTATTTTTCTCTGATGAAACCGGAAGACATTTAATTGAACCAATTGAAGATGAATTTAGACTTAAAGGAAAAAGAAAAAGAATTACAAGCACAGAGATTTTCAATTTACTTGAAGAAAAGCCGGAATGTTTTAGTCCGAATGTTTTGTTGCGACCAATTTGTGAAGATTACCTTTTCCCAACCGGTTTTTATGTAGCTGGTCCCGGTGAAATAAATTATTATGCACAAGCAATTCCGCTATATAAACATTTTAATTTACAGCATCCGTTTATTTTTCCGCGCGCTTCGGCAACAATTTTAGAAAGCAATATTGCAAAAATATTAATGAAGTATAATGTAAGTACTGCACAATTTTTTGGTGATTTTCAAAAACTAATAGATGAAATTTTAAATAATATTTCTGATAACAGTATTGAAAAAATGTTTACTGATGCTTCAGAAAATATTCAAAACATTTTGAATAATTTATCAAATTCATTAGAAACAATTGATAAAACCTTGAGCGATTCTTCAAAAAATGCTTCCGAGAAAATTATTCATCAACTTGAAATTCTAAAATCAAAATCTCTTAAATCGCAAGAAGTTAAATTTGAAGCTACAATAAGACAGCTTAAAAAAGCAAAAAATAATATTTACCCAAATGATAATCTGCAAGAAAGAGAATTGGGAATTATAAATTTTATAAACAAATACGGATTTGATTTTTTCGATTGGCTATACAATGAATTGGATATTCATGAATTCAAACATCAAATTCTTGAATTGTAATAATGGATAAAAATCAATATTCACTATACTTTATTCCCGGCTTATGTTTTGATAAGAGAATTTTTGAAAATCTTAATTTAAATTCACAAAAAATTACTTATCTAAATTGGATTGAACCAAGAATAAAAGAGTCACTTTCAAATTATGTTGAACGAATAACACAACAAATTAGTAATAATGAAAATAAAATAATTTTAATCGGACATTCATTTGGCGGAATTGTTGTTCAAGAAATTTCTAAAATAATTAATGTTGAAAAAGTAATTATCATTTCAAGCATAAAACTTAGTAAGGAAAAACCCTTTTCTTTATTGATGTTTAAGCACTTACCAGTTTATAAATTGTTTAATAAAAAATTGGTTTTAAAAACTTTTCCTTTGTGGGCAAATCTATTTGGATATAATTCAGATAAAGGTAAAACACTTTTTATTAATATGTTAAATAACTGCACTGATAATTATTTTAGATGGGCATTTGATAAAATCGTTAATTGGGAAAATGAAAAAATAATTCACCCAAATTTATTTCATATTCACGGAACAAATGATAAAACATTTCCAATTAAATTAATTTCAAATCCAATTATTGTTGAAGATGGAAGTCACTTTATGGTAAACTCTAAAGCAGAAGATTTAAGTAAAATTTTAAATGAATTGATTGTTTAAAAAGATACGATCTTTCTAAAAGATCGCATCTTTAATTATATTCAAACGGAATTATCTAACCAACTTTTTATATTTTATTCTTTGCGGAATATCAGCAGCAGAACCTAATCTTTCCTTTTTATTTTCTTCATAATCTGAAAAGTTTCCTTCAAACCAAACAACTTGACTATTTCCTTCAAATGCTAAAATGTGTGTACAGATTCTATCCAAAAACCATCTATCGTGACTAATAACAACTGAGCAGCCGGCAAAATTTAATAAGCCTTCTTCCAAAGCCCGCATTGTATTTACGTCTAAATCGTTTGTAGGTTCATCCAACAAAATTACATTTGCACCTTCTTTCAAAACTCTTGCTAAGTGAACTCTGTTTCTTTCACCTCCGGAAAGAACTCCAACTTTTTTCTGTTGATCGCCTCCGGCAAAATTAAATTGCCCCACATAAGCGCGAGAATTCATTTCTCTGTTTCCTAATTTAATAATATCAGAGCCTTCAGAAATAATTTCCCAAACTGATTTATCACTTTTTAAAACATCTCTGCTTTGATCAACATAAGCTAGCTTAACGGTTTCGCCAATTTTAAAATTTCCCGAATCAGCATTTTCTTGTTCAATAATCATTCTAAATAAAGTTGTTTTTCCGGCACCATTAGTACCAATTACTCCAACAATTCCTCCTGGAGGAAGCGAAAAATTTAAATTTTCAAAAAGTAATTTCTCACCAAACGATTTTGAAACATTTTCTGCTTGAATTACAACATTCCCTAATCTTGGTCCGGCTGGAATATAAATTTCAAGTTCTTTCTGGGCTTGTTCTTTTTCATCCTTCAACATATTTTCATAAGAAGTAATTCTAGCTTTGGATTTTGCTTGTCTTCCTCTTGGCGACATTTTAATCCAATCTAATTCGCGTTGTAAAGTTTTTTGTCGTTCAGTTTCTTTTTTCTCTTCAAGCTTTAATTTATTTTGTTTTTGTTCAAGCCAAGAAGAGTAATTTCCTTTCCACGGAATTCCTTCTCCTCTATCTAACTCCAATATCCATCCGGCAACATTATCAAGAAAATATCTATCGTGAGTTACCGCAATTACAGTTCCGGGATAACGATTTAATTCAGATTCAAGCCATAATACAGTTTCGGCATCAAGATGGTTTGTTGGTTCATCCAATAGAAGAATATCGGGCTTCTTCAATAATAATCGGCATAAAGCAACTCTTCTTTTTTCACCGCCGGAAAGTACTTTAATTGATGTTTCTCCTGGAGGGCAACCTAATGCATTCATCGCCATATCTAATCGCGAGTCTAAATCCCACGCATTCATAGAATCTAATTTATCTTGAACTTTTCCTTGCTTTTCGAGCAATTCAGTCATTTCATCTTCGGTCATTTCTTCAGCAAATTTTGCATTAATATCATCATATTGTTTCAAAGTATCTACAATTTCTTGTACTCCCTCTTCAACAATTTGTTTTACGGTTTTTGTTTCATCAAGTTGCGGTTCTTGTTCAAGCAATCCAATTGTATAGCCGGGAGAAACTGCTGTTTCTCCGTTAAATTCTTTATCAACTCCGGCAAGAATTTTTAGAAGTGAACTTTTACCAGATCCGTTTAGACCAAGAACTCCAATTTTAGCACCGTAGAAATAAGAAAGATAAATATTTTTAAGTATAACTTTTTTATCATAATATTTACTCACGCCAATCATTGAGTAAATTACTTTTTTATCATCAACACTCATTTATTCTCCGTAAAAACTTTTTCTGATTTTTTTATTTTTTTCTTACTCTTAATCATAATCTTATTCTTACTCTTAATTTTATTTTAGGTTTATTACTCTCAGATTAAGATTATGATTAAGAGTAAGATTAAGAAGTTCATAATTATAAATTACTTATACTCTTTAATTGATTTATGAAATCCGGATTTGAAACAGCTACGCAATCAAAATTATCAATCGTAAAATCTCCTTCAATTATGGATGACAAAATTGCAAACGACATTGCAATTCTATGATCTCCATAACTATCAAAAGTTGCTGTTTTATTTGTAATATTTCCGTGAACTGCAAATCCGTCTTCAAATTCATCAACTTGTAATCCCAACTTTTCCAAATTTCTGCATATTGAATTTATTCTATCACTTTCTTTTGTACGCAATTCCTTAACTTCGGAAATTTCAAAATCACCATTTGCAAAAATTCCCGCAATGGTAAGTATTGGTATTTCATCAATAATATTAGGAATTATTTCTTCATCGAATTCAACATTTGTTAATTCTGCACTTTTAATAATTAAATCACCTCTTAATTCACCGTTAAGTTCACTAATATTTTCAGCAGAAATATTTGCGCCCATTGCATCCAACACAGAAATAATTCCAGTTCGAGTTTCATTTAATGAAACTCCCGTAATTTTTAATTCGGAATTTTTTACTAGGCTTGCCAAAACAATAAAGAAAGCTGCAGTTGAAATATCAGATGGAACTTTATACTCCGAGGCAACCGGATATTTATCTAATGAAGAATAAATTGTTTTAATATTTCCTTCTTGAATTACTTTTAAACCCAACATTTTTTCTGTGTGATCTCTTGTTTCAACATCTTCTACAACAACAGTTTCTTCATCCAAATACAAACCAGCTAACAAAATACAGCTCTTAACTTGCGCACTTGCAATTGGTAACTCATAATGAATTGGTCTTAAATATTCTGTTGGTTTTATTATTAGCGGAAGACAATTATTATTTCCGGAAATGTTTGCACCCATTTGTCTTAGCGGAGTTATTATTCTTTTCATCGGACGCTTGGATAAAGATTCATCACCGATAATTGTAGTTGGAAATTTTTGTGCAGCCAAAATTCCGGCAATTAATCTTGTTGTTGTTCCGGAGTTTCCTAAATCAAGTTCACTTTCCGGTTCGGTCAATCCGCTGAAACCGTTGCCCCAAACAATAATTTTATCTTTTTCAATATCGAATTTGGTTCCCATATTTCTGAATGCGCTAATTGTAGAATTAACATCATCTGACATTAAGCAATTATAAATTTCCGATTCACCATCGGCAAGCGCAGAAAACATAACTGCTCTATGCGAAATTGATTTATCGCCGGGTAAAATTAAAGTACCATTAATATTTTTTATTTTTTTGAATTGCTGATTCATTTGTTGCACCAAACATTAATTAAATTTTCTAACTGGTTATTTGTAAGTTCACTTTTTTCATACATTTTTTTATTTGTTCTCTGTCTTTGAGCTTCATATAAAATTACAGCCGCTGCAACAGATACATTTAAACTTTGAATCATTCCGTGCATTGGAATATAAATTTTTTTATCAACTAACTTTGCAATTTCATCCGAAATTCCACGATGTTCATTTCCCATAATTATCGCAACTTTATTTGTGAAATCAACCTCATAAATACTTTCGGCATTTTCAGATAAAATACTTCCGTAAATTTCAAAACCATCCGATTTCAATTTATTTATACAATCTTCAACTGAATCATATCTATTTTGCTCTATCCATTTTTTTGAAGAAGCAGAAGTTATTTTACTAATTTTGGGAAATGTTTCAAATGTATAAATTAGATCAACTTCCGGAATTCCAACAGCATCACAAGTTCTAAATATTGCACTAACATTATGCGGATCATGAATATTTTCAAGAACAACTCGTAAGGAAAATTGCCTTTCCGTTAAAACTTTTTCAATTTTTTTTAATCTCTTTTCTGTTTTGAATTCTTTCACGGAAGGTCTTTATTAAAAACTAATTTGTAAACTGTTTTGAATTTATTTCCACGAGCTTTATCAATATTAATTTTAGAATCTGAATCAAGATTTAAGTAGTATTTTAAAAGTTCAATTGATTTTTCAATAACTTCATCTTCTTGATGCGCCCAACATTCACATCCTTTTATTGAAGGAATTTCAGCGGTAAAACCATCATCAGATTTAATTGTAACTAAATCTAAAACCACTAATATTCTTCTGATTTAGATTTATCACCGGAAACAATTTTTACACTTGCGCTTGCACCAATTCTATCGGCGCCGCTTTTAATCATTAATTCTGCATCTTCTAAAGTTCTAACTCCGCCGGAAGCTTTTACTCCAACTGAAGAACCTACAACAAATCTCATTAGCGCAATATCTCCGGCAGTTGCGCCGCCTTTGCTAAATCCCGTTGAAGTTTTAACAAAATCTGCTTTTGCTTGTTTACTAATTATACAAGCTTTCACTTTTTCTTCATCAGTTAAAAGTGCGGTTTCAAATATAACTTTACAAACTGCATTTTTTCTTTTTACAGAAAGCACAACTTGATTTATATCATTAAAAACATATTCATAATCACCGGCTTTTAATTTGCCGATATTAATTACCATATCAATTTCTTCTGCACCGTTATTTAATGCTTCTTCGGCTTCAGCTCTCTTTGTCAAAGTTGTTGTAGCTCCAAGTGGAAATCCGATAACCGTACAAACTTTTACTTGAGTTCCGAATAATAATTTACTACAAAGTGGAACATAACTTGGGTTTATACAAACGCTTGCGAAATTATATGTTTTTGCTTCTTCGCAAAGAGTTGTAATTTCTTGAGGAGTAGCTTCCGGCTTAAGCATTGTGTGATCAATCATTCGTGCTAAAGAAATATCTTTTAGTTCCGTTCCAATTCCTTTACCGGCAGAAATTCTTTCAGCACCATTTTCAACAATTTTATTTATTGCTGTTGGCTGATCAACAATATTTCTTTCCCAACCTTTGCAAGTATCTCCAACACAATAAAAATCGTGTAGAGCTTTTTCTGTAAATACTTGATTTACAATTTTATCAATAATATTTTCTTTCATAAAATACTAATTTGAATTTTCCTTTAATGAATATGCTTTGAATGTATTACTTAAAAGCATTGCAATTGTCATTGGTCCAACTCCGCCGGGAACCGGAGTTATAAAAGATGCTTTTTCAGATACTTCTGCAAAATCAACATCTCCAACTAACCTATATCCATTTTTACTATTTTGATCTTCAATACGATTTATGCCAACATCAATTATTACAACATTTTCTTTAACCATTTCTTTTGTAATAAAATTTGCCTTTCCAATTGCAGCAATTAAAATATCTGCTTGTTTTGTGTAAACGGAAATATCTTTTGCAGCAGAATGACAAATTGTTACAATTGAATTTGCACCATCTTCTTTTTGTAACATTAAATTTGCAATTGGTTTTCCAACTATATTACTTCTACCAACTACAACAACATGTTTTCCCTTTGTTTCAATTCCGTATCTTTTTATTAATTCCATAATTCCAAAAGGCGTGCAAGATTTAAAAGTATCTTTTCCGATTACTAATTTTCCAACGCTGATTGGGTGAAATCCATCAACATCTTTTTGCGGATTTATGGTCTCAATAATTTTATCTTCATCAATATGTTTTGGCAACGGAAGCTGAACAAGTATTCCGTGAAAATAATCATCATTATTGTATTGTTCAATAATTTTTAATAATTCATCTTGACTAACATTTTCATCTAATTTTTCAAGTTTGGAATTCATTCCAATTTCTGCGCAAGCTTTTATTTTGCTGTTTACATAAACTTTTGATGCCGGATTTTCACCAACTAAAATTGTAATCAAGCCGGGAACTTTTTTCCCTTTTTCTTTCAGAGAATCAATTTTCAATTTTAATTCTTCTCTAATTTCTGCAGATGTTTTTTTTCCGTCAATAATTTGCATTTTCAGTAATTACCTATTTCAACTTAATCTTTTATTTCTAAATTATAATTTTCTATTAAATAATTTTTCAATTCGGCATTTTCTAAAATTTCATTTTCAAAAGGATTAGAATTCTGCCATCCTAATTTACCAGACTTTCTAAATCTTTCCAATCTTCTAATTGCAATTTCACAATAAATTGGATCTATATCAATCGAAATTGATCTTCTGTTTAATTTTTCGGCAGCCAAAGTTGTTGTTCCGGAATGAGCAAAAAAATCAATTACCAAATCATTTTCTTTGCTCGAAACTTCAATAATTCGTTCAAAAGCTTTTAATGGTTTTTGAACGAAACATCCGTTTACATTTTCTTCGCGAAGATAAAAAACTTGCTGAATATCAATCCACACATTTCCCGCACGAATTTTATCAGATTTGCTTCTTTCAATATTTTCCGTAATGCTTCCGTTAATTTCTTTATAGTAACCTTTTACAGCTTTGGGAATATCCGTATAAACTTTTTCAATATTAAAAATCGGTTCACCTTTTACATAATATAATAATTCTTGCCGAACCGACATCCAATTTTTTTGAGTTCCGTAACCGCGCTGATTACGCATTGTAATAAAACTTCTTGATTTGAATTCTGATTCTTTCATCATTAAAATAAATTCTGCGAAAGGTTCAAAATGATTTTTTTGATCTGCGCCGAGCCAAATATAAAGTGATGAATTTTCATCTAAAATTTTATCCGAAATATTTATCCACTTTTTACACCATTTTACAAAAGTTTGAGAATCCCATTTTTCAAACGCAATCATATTATACGGCGGATCATGAACGGCAAGCTGCGATTTATTATTCCCGAAAAGTTTATAAATTGAATTTTCATCAATTGCATCTAAACAAGCAATTTTATGTTTTCCAATTGGATCTTCCCAAAATTCTCCGGTTTTTAATCTGCAAAATTTTTGGAGATAATTTTTTAAAATTGGATCTTTATCAATTCTTGGAAGCGGAAAATTTTTCATTCCTTTGAAATTTTTGTTTCGAATTCTGGAATTAAAATTCTCTCAATTTCAACAGTTTTTCCGGTTTCAATATTTACTTTTGCAAAAATTCCGCATAAATGATTGTTCTCAGTTGCTGTTTGATATTTTTGTGGGGTTTGTAAAATAAATCTGTTAATTGCAGCTTCGGTTTTCATTCCAATTACGGAATCGTACGGTCCGGTCATTCCGGAATCTGTAATATATCCCAAACCTTTTGGAAAAATTCTTTCATCCGCTGTTTGAATATGAGTATGAGTTCCGACAAAAACACTTGCTTTTCCATCAACATGATTTGCCAAAGCCAATTTTTCTGCCGTTGCTTCAGCATGAAAATCTATAAAAATTACTTTTGTTTCTTGCGCTAATTTGCTTAAAATCCATTCTGAAGATCTAAACGGACAATCAATCGTAGCCATAAAAGTTCTACCTTGAAGATTTACAACTGCGGCTTTTCCTTTTTTTGTTTCGACAATTATATAACCGTTTCCGTAAGTTCCTTTTGGATAATTTAACGGACGAAGTGCGCGTTTTTCTGTCTTTAAATATTCTTGCGATTGATGTTTATCCCAAGTATGATTTCCGCCGGTTAAAACATTTGCACCTAAGTTGAATAAAATTTGTCCCTCAGTTTCAGTGCATCCTTTACCATCCGACGCATTTTCTGCATTAACAATAACCAAATCTGCTTTGTATTTTTTTATTAAACTTGGCAGCCACATTGTTGCAATATCCATTCCCGGTTTTCCAACAATATCGCCAATAAATAAAATATTTAAATCCATAATCTCCAACTTATATAAAGTAACATTTTTTCCAAATTATTTTCTTAAATTAATTTCTGCTAAAGCATGTAATTTATATTCGCGAATTTTATCATTCAATAATTGAGAAATTTCTCGTTTTCTTACATCTAATTCCATATGACTCATTTCTTCTAAGCCATCTTCAGATGCTTTTCGGTAAGCGTGTTTTTCAACTTCATAATCTAATAGAACTCTCAAAAGTGCATTATTATCTATTAATTGCTGAAGAACAGCTTTATTATATTCGCCGATATTATCAAATTCCAAGGGAATATTATCTGCCATAAAAAAACTCCAATAAGATGTTTATATTTCTGAATATAATTATAACAAAAGATGACTAAATTTTGAAATTTTCTCTTATTGTAATTAAATATTTTTTAAGATTTTTTTAATAAGAAACTTTAATTGATATTTTTAAGTTATTAAATAATAAAATTTTAGGAAGTTTTTTTATTTTGGAAATATTTAAATATTCCAAAAAAACTTATCAAAACCCAAAAAACTTCAATTACAAATGCCGAAATGTTGAAATCATTTAACAAAGAAATAATTACAAAAGCGGCACCAAATAAATTCATCAAAGAATATTTAATATTTTCGCTTTTTATTTTGTTAAGCTGCAAAAGTAAGTAGGCAAGAATTATTAAAAATACTCCAACGATTCCTATAAAATCATAAATTGAATACATTTTTACCAAATAGTTTTTTAATCAAATTACAAACAAAGTTTATTTATCAGAAACTTCTGAAATATTCAAAATGTCATTCCCGTGATCCGTCAACTGACGGACGGAATCTATTGGATTCTCGCTGGATTCCCACTTTCGTGGGAATGACAAGTACTATTAGTTTAATTTTTCAGAAGTTTCTATAGATTTGTTTAGAAAAATATTATTATTGTTTGATGAATCAAAAAGAAAAAAATTTTACCGAAGCCGTATTTTCAGTTTTGGATTTTGAAACAACCGGAACCTCGCCGCCAAGAAGCAGAGCAATTGAAATTGGAATTGTAAAAATTGAGAATGGAAAAATTAAAGATAGTTTTCACTCACTAATAAATCCCGGTCAAATTATTCCGCCTTTTATAAGTTCTTTAACCGGAATTACAAATGAAGATTTATTTGATGCGCCGGCATTTGAAACGATTTCCCAAAATGTAAAAGATTTTATTGATGGAACAATTTTAGTCGGGCACAATTTACCATTTGATTTCGCATTTCTAAAATCCGAATTTGAATTTGCCGATATTCAACTTCCTAAACTTGATCAGATTTGTACTTTAAAAATTTCGCGGAAAATTTTCCCGGAATTAAAAAGTAAATCTCTGGGAAGCATGATTAATCATTTTAAAATTGTGCATAAAGATGTTCATAGAGCTTTGGGCGATGCAACTGCAACGGCAAAACTTTTTCTCAAACTTCTTGAGAAATTAAAGGATGATTACAATTACGAAAGTGTTTCCGATTTGGTTGATTTCCAAACTACTCAGCAAGTTTCAAAAAGTTTTAGATTAGTGAAAAAAAAGTTAGTGGGAGATTTGGCAAGTTTGCCGGATTCACCCGGAGTTTATTTTTTCAAAGATGCAAATGATAAAATAATTTATATCGGAAAAGCTAAATCATTAAAGAATCGTGTAAAGAATTATTTCTCAAGTTCGGCTGCAAGAAAGGCAAGAAAAATTGCGCGCAAAGCAAATCGATTGGGATTTCATAAAACAAATTCAGAGTTGAGCGCATTAGTTTTGGAAGCCGAATTAATTAAACTTCACAAACCGCAATTAAATACTTTACTAAAAAAATTTTCGCAAAATTATTTTATTAAGGCAAATCTTAATCATGATTTTCCGGATATAAAAGTTGAAACTGATTTTGATTTTGACGGAAACGATTATTTTGGACCTTATTCAAATCGAGTTACAGCAAACAGTTTAAAAGAAATTGTTGATAAAACTTTTACTTTGCGTGAATGTTCTGATAAAGAATTAAACAAACATAAAAAATGTTATTTATTGGATATTAAAAGATGTTCAGCTCCGTGCATTGCAGAAGTAAATTCTGAAGATTATAAAATTGAGTTGGAAAATGTTTACGAATTTTTATCCGGAAAAAATCAAAATGCAGTAAACAGATTGCTGAATAAAATGAAGGAATTTTCTGAAAAGCAAAAGTATGAAGAAGCCGCTGAAGTTAGAGATACGGTAAATTTAATTTTGAGTCAGCTTACAAGATCATCAATTTTAGCAGAACCAATAAACAAAGTAAATGCTATGATTGAAATTAAAGATTATGAATTTACAGACTACATTTTGTTTTTGGAAGGAAGAGTTTACATTAAAGATTATCATATAAAAGAACAAGATTTTTTTGAAATGGCTTTGGATGATTATTTTGAAAATACATTTCAGCTTTTATCCGAAATGGAGGACAGAGATTTGGAAAAAATTAAAATTTCACTTAGCTGGCTTGTAAAAAATAGAAATAAAATTAAAGTTCATTATCTTCAAAATTACAATTCAAAAGAAGAATTATTCAGACAATTAAAATATTCTTAAGTAACAAATAATTTCTAATATCTTAAACAGCAATTTTACTTGGCAAATTTTTATTTTTTAATATTTCATTAGCATGTTCACTCATACAAACCAAGTTAAAGTTAGAAGTCATTTTTTCCATAACAATATCAAACAATTCTGCTTTATAACTGCTTGATAAATCCATTCCCGGAAAAAAATTTAACTCCGGAATTAAATCGCCGCCAATTAAATCCAAAGGATGGAGTAAAAAACTTGGTTCAGTGTTAGTAATTTTACAAAGTGAAATTGCAGTTTGCAAATATGAATTCATTAATCCGACAGAAACTTTTGCTAAATAATGTAAATAACTAAAATGAAATGGTACTTTTAAAATTGGAATTGTACTTACGGGAATTTCAAGTAATTCTGAATTATTTCCCAAATTCCACTTGAATGGTTTTATTGTTTTAAATCCATCAGAAAAAGATCCGAATAAACCTTCGCGGGTTTTTCTTTCTTCCTTTGTTAAATTTGATTGCCGGAAATAATATGTTCTTGCTAATGGACCTATCCAAGTTGGCAAAGTTGATGCATCATATAAATAATTTTTCTCTTTTAGAATTTGAAATAATAACTTGCTCCGACTAAATCCGGGTCCTCGGAAACCAATCGGCTGTGCTCCCGTAATTTTTAAAATTGCTTCTTCTGTTTTATTAAGTTCATCTAAAATTTCGTCTCTTTTGTAAAAATTAAAAGCCGCTTCATGATTGTAAGAATGGTTTCCAACTTCGTGCCCGAATTTTGTAATTTCACTTATTGCTCCGGAATTTCTTTCATCATCCGCATCTTTTCCAACTATAAAAAAAGTTATTTTCAGATTGTACTTTTTTAACATTTCCAATCCATGTGGAATAAATTTTTCTAAATAAGTTGGATATTTTTCCCAACCTTCATCTCCGTGGACTTTCATATAAGCCCATTGATTGTCTAAATCGAGTGAAATACTTGCATCCATTTTATTAACGGTTTTTCATTGATAAATTGATAATATGAAATTTAAATATTATCGTATAATTTAATGAAGAATTAAAGTTTGTAAAGGAAAAGTTTGATAAATAATTAAATCATTCCAGATCATGTCTAATAAAAAAATGACATGTCTGGATTAATAATTACATTTTATTTTTGGATATCATTTAGATTTTTTACGGATGCATACCAATCGCTTGAATTTTCCAAAAGTGAATTTACTCTATTTACCAATTTATGCGGATCATACAAAAATCCTTCAAGTAAAAGTGACGATTCATAAAGTTGTTCAACAACCGTTGTAATATATTCATCTTTATCATTTGCCTTAAAAACTTTTATTAAATTTCTTATCAATTTATGATCTTTATTTACTTCCATTGTTTTCTGTGGCACAGTAGAAGTTTTGCCGGTAATGTTCATTAATTTCTGCATTGTTGATGTCATGCCACCATCAGAATTTACAAGAACAATCGGACTTCCGGTTAATCTATCGGATTCTTTTACATCTTTAATTCTATCACCCAAAATTTCTTTCATTCTTTTCATCAAACTTGAAAAATGTTTTTTATCATCTTTAGAAAGTTCATCAACTTTATCTTTTTTATTTTCTTCAACATTATCTAATTTATTTAATTTTTTAATATCTGCAGATTCAGTTGATTTGATTTCATATTCCTTGTACTTCCTTAAAGAATCCATGACAAATTCATCCATCGGATCATACAAATACAAAACTTCAATTCCTTTTGTTTTGAAAATTTCCAATTGAGGATCTAAGGTAATAGATTCGCGACTATTTCCCGCTAAGTAATAAATTTCTTTTTGATCATTTTTCATTCGTTCAACATATTGATCTAAGCTAAAAAGTTCTTCTGAATCTTTTGAAACTGATGTATTAAATCTTAAAAGTTTACTGAATTTTTCATGGTTTGTAAAATCCATGTAACCCATTTTAAAGGTTTTTCCGTGTTCCTTCCAAAATGTTTTAAATTTATCTTCTTCTTTTTCGGATAGAGTCTGGAGATGCGATAAAATTTGTGTTGTTACGCTTCCGGCAATTTTTGTGAAAATTATATTTTCTTGCAAAGTTTCTCTGGAAATATTTAAAGGCAAGTCTTCCGAATCAACAACACCTTTTACAAAGTTTAAATATTCCGGAAGCAAATCTTTATTCTGATGCTGAATTAAAACGCGGCGAACATATAAATCTAAGCCATAATCTTCACGATTGTAACCCCAAATATCCATAT
This sequence comes from Ignavibacteriota bacterium, assembly GCA_016708125.1. Lineage (NCBI taxonomy): Bacteria > Pseudomonadati > Ignavibacteriota > Ignavibacteriota bacterium. The sequence goes on from JADJGF010000001.1 coordinate 261,278, forward strand.
TCTTTTTTGGCATGAACAACAAACTTGTAAACTGAATAGGCGCATCAACACTTCTGTGAATTGTTGTTAGAGGTTCTTCTTGATCATAAGTTAAAAATTTATAAAACTCTGTATATTGTTCCGGTTTAATATTTGATTTTGGTTCGCGCCACAAAGCAGAAACGGTATTTACTCTTTCATTTTCTACTTTGATTGGAAAACTTATAAAACTTGAATGTTTTTTTACGATTGAATCCAATCTATACTTTTCTAAAAATTCATCCATTTCATCTTTAAGATGAATTTCAATTGTTGTTCCTCTCTTAAATGGTTCATCCAATTCAGATATCGAATAAGTTCCCAATCCATCAGAAATCCATTTTACCGCTGGTTCGTCTTTTTTAAAGGATTTAGTTTTAATCACAACTTCTTTGGCAACCATAAATACTGAATAAAATCCAATTCCAAATCTTCCAATAATATTACTGGAATCTTCTTTATTTTCTTGAAGTATTTTTAGAAAATCTGAAGTTCCGGATTTTGCGATTGTTCCGATGTTTTGAATTACTTCATCGTGTGTCATACCAATTCCGGCATCAGAAATTGTAATAATTTTTTTATCCTTATTTGCAGAAATATTAATTTCCAATTCCAGATTGCTATCGGCAATATCGGTTCCTTTGTTCGATTCAAATCGTAATTTATCCATCGCATCAGATGCGTTTGAAATTAATTCACGCAAAAATATTTCTTTATGCGTGTATAGCGAATGAACTAAAATATCCAGAAGTTGTTTTACTTCGGCTTTGAATTCAAGCTTGGTTTCTTTTGCTTGTGTTTCAGACATTATTCCTCCTAATTTTATTCATATTTTACTTTTAATCTCTATTTGATGCAGAAATGCAAAAAAGGTTAAACTGATTAGTAAATTTAACATTTTTCAAAAAAATTGTTTTAAGAATTTATATTTTGGATTAATTCATTAGTCATTAATTTATTTTTTACTTCCGAACATGAATTGTCTTATTGAGTCGAACATTAGTGATACGAAATATCCCACTTTAAAGTATGAGATTCTTCTTTCTCTAAATCAGAATTATTATGACAATTTATAGTTATTGCAGAAGTATTTCTTCACGAAAAAATTAATTTTTCGAATTCAACAAAAAATTATAAACTTTATTTTTATTTAAGATTTCAAAAGCTGAAGCAAATTGATTATCATATTTTAATGATTCTGTAATTCTGCCTTTTCTTCCGTCTTTTCTTGCTGCAAGTTCTTGTTTAATTTCTGAAATTATATCCGACTTATATTTATTCAATTCTTTCTTTTTTATATCGCTAAATTTCAAATTTAATTTTGAAACTTCTTCAATTAAATTTGAGTTGTATCCTTCTTTTTGTATAGATTCTTTCAACTCGGAAATTAAAAGTTCTGATTGAGTTTTATAATTGAAATCTTCTTTTTCCAAATATTCTATAAATGAATTAAATAAATTTTCTTCGTTTTCATTTTTTACGTTTTCGGAAGGTGAAGTATTAAAAAAGTTTGTCGCAAACTTGAAGAACATTCCTTTTGCAAGCAAACTTCTTACTAAATGTGATTCGGAAGAATTAATAACAATTGAATCCGGAACAATTCCGCCATTCGAATGAACTTCTCTTTTATTATCTGTTAAATAAATTGTGCTGTCATTAAGAATATTTTCACCAAAAATTTCTTTCTCTTTTGAATAATCAATTTCTTGAATACATCTTCCGCTTGGTGTGTAATATCTTGCTGTTGTCATTTTTAAAGATGTGTTGAAAGAAAGCGGAATTACTGTTTGAACCAATCCTTTCCCATATGATTTAGTTCCTAAAATTATTCCTCTATCATGATCTTGAATTGCGCCCGCAACAATTTCTGATGCAGAAGCAGATCCATTATCAACTAGTAAAACTAAATTTGATTTTCCCGCAATCGGTTCTTCCTGCGCATTAAAAATTTGTTCTTTTAATTGATCGCGTCCTTTTATTGAAACGACTTTTTGACCTTTTACAAGAAATTTTTCACTTACATCAATTGCCGCATCTAATAATCCGCCTGGATTTCCGCGAAGATCAAGAATTATTGAGTTTATATCTTTTTGGATTTTTAATTCGTGCAAAGCTTTTCTGATTTCATCGCCGGCACTTCTTGAAAAACTGCTGAGTTTCAAATAGGCATTATTACTATTTTCGGGTACAAATCCGTAATATGTTAAATTTTTGATTTCTATTTCTTCGCTAACCAAATTAAAAATTATTTCACCTTTTATACCATCTCTTTCAATCGTTAAAGAAATTTCAGTTCCGGGGTCACGTTTTAAATAGTTTCCTAATTCATCGTAATTATCTTTTGAAATCACAACTGAGTCAACTTTTTTTATAACATCTCCAATTCTAATTCCTTGTCGCTGAGCAGAATAACCTTCTATCAAATCTACAATTGTAATTTTATCATTGTACAAACCTACAGTTGCACCAATTCCGCCGTATTTTCCTTTTGTAATCAACTCGATATCTTTTTGATGTTTTTCATCAATATAAACGGTGTATGGATCCAAAGCTTCAAGCATTCCTTGAATTCCTTCAAGCATAAATTCTTCCGGTTTAACTTCATCTACATAATTTAATGCAACTTCTTTATAGACTCTTCCGTAAATATCTATTGCTTTTGACATTTTAAAATAAATATCTGAATCGCTGTTTATAAATCCGCCTAAAATTATAATTAACAAAACAGCAAAAAATTTATAAATATTTTTACTCATTATTTTTTTTACCTTTTAATAAATTTTCCACAACTTTTTTAATTTCTTTTTGAATATGTTCTCTGGACATTAAACCATCAATTGTGATAAAGCGTTCCTCATTTTTTGCAATATTTTTATATCCGTTTCTCACATTTTCATAAAATGAATTTTTTGAAATTTCAATCCTATCAAGTTCCGAATTCTGAACATTTGATTTTCTTAAGTTAACTTCTTCAATTGGGATATCAAGAAAAAAAGTTACATCGGGAATTGCATCTCCGATTGCAAATTTCTGAAGATCGGTAACAAATTTTACATCAAGCTCTCTTCCGTAACCTTGATAAGCAATTGACGAATCATGAAATCTATCAGAAATAATTATAAACCCATCTTTCAATTTAGGAATAATTTCTTCTCTAACTAATTGTGCACGGCTTGCGGAAAAAAGTAAAAGTTCGGTTTCAAAAAACATTTCTTCGTTTTTTCTATCAAGAATAATATTTCTAATTTTTTCAGAAATTTGTACACCGCCCGGTTCTCGTATTAAGGAAACTTTATAATTTTGCGAAATTAAAAATTCGTGTAAAAGTTTTACTTGTGTGGATTTACCACAAAAATCTAAGCCTTCAAATGTTATAAACATGTTAGTATTTTTTAATTATATAATCCAATCGTTTAGGTTTTATATCTATTATAGAAGTGAATTTGGGGATTTCTATCAATGGTTCTATCGAGCCGGTTGTATCATTCAGCGCTTGCTGAAAATTTACATACGCTGATAATTCATCACTTTTAAGTTTGCTTAACAAATTTATTCCACCGCGAATTACAACTGTAATATTTTCCGGTGATAGATTTAACTCATATTTATCTGGAATATTTTTAGTTTCAACCGAAATATTTTCAAAAGATTTATCAACAATTTTTTGTACATCTAAACTAATTTTACATTCGGAAATATCTAATTCAACAAATTTGGGATTCTGTAAAAGTATTTTAAAACTTGTTTCTTGTTCTAGATTATTTAACTTTAAACCAATTGTATTTATTATTGAATAATCATTTATTATACTTTCCGGACCGGTTATTTGAACAGAATCCGGTTCAATTTTCGCGTCTGAAACAAGATCATAACCCGGTTTAAATGATAAAGAAAGTACTGGAAGAATCTCAACTTTTTTCGTAATTCGTTTTTCAATTTTAACCGAAATTTTTTCCGGACTAACTTCAGCCAATTGCAAAGTAGAAGAAATCCAAGAATTTGCGTGTAATAAATTTCTTGTTGAAATAACCGTCTCGCCTAAATCATTCGGTGATGGAATAAAGAATTTTGGATCTCTGCCTAAAGTATGTTGCGCTAATTGCCAGCCTTGTCCCTTTAAACTTAACGTAATTTCATTTGCAGAAATTAAACTGACCGCAAAATTTTCCGGAACATCTGTAACTTGCGGAGGAAGATTTAAAGTGATTGAAAACTCTCCCGAAAATGAAACAAAAACCCACAGTAATACTGAAAACGTAACTATAAATAAAACTGTAAAAATTTTTCTTTTCATATTGTAAATATAAAAAACTCCACATTCTCGTGGAGTTTAAATAAAAAATCTTATTTGAATATAATTTATTTTTGCAAACTCTTAAAATAATCTAAAAGTAGATTTCTATTCGCTTTAGAAATTTCTCTTCCTTTAATCGGGAAATTATTAAAATTTCTTGCAATTTTTCTTAATGAATGAACATTTAAAATTTCTAATTCACTTAATTTTGGCATCGGTGAATTACTAATTTTATGTTCGATAGGTTTATTAATAATTTCTTTTTTAGGTAAACTTTTTTCAACTTTTACTTCAACTTGAGATTCTACTTTTACTGAAGATACTTTTTTAATTTCTAATTCTTTAGGTTTTTCAGATTCACTTTTTTCTTCAATTTTTGCTTCAGCTTTATTTTCTATAATTTCACTTTGTACATTTTCATTTACTAATTCATTTGAGATTGAAGCTGAATCTTCATAAAGAATTTTATCAAGATCATCATCCGGTCTTGGAATTACATGAGCGGAAACCAATTCTCCAACTCTTTGTGCTGCTGCTGAACCAGCATCAACTGCAGATTTTACTGCGGCTGTATCTCCAACAATTTTTATTAATATTAAAGCTCCGGTAACTTTTTCCTTACCGATAATTTTTACGTTTGCGGCTTTAACCATTGCATCTGCAGCTTCAATTGCAGCCACTAATCCTTTGGTTTCTATTAACCCTAATGCTTGATCCATAATTTTACTTATTTGCGTTTTGGCAATATTAATTCAACATCCGAGTGTGGTCTTGGAATTACGTGAACAGAAACTAATTCTCCAACTCTTTGTGCTGCAGCTGCGCCGGCATCTGTAGCTGCTTTAACTGCTCCTACATCGCCTCTAACCATAACTGTAACGTAACCGCCGCCAATAATTTCTTTTCCTAATAATTCAACTTTTGCAGCTTTTACCATTGCATCTGCAGCTTCAATTGCACCAACTAAACCTTTGGTTTCAATCATTCCAAGTGCGTCAAGTGTCATAAAAAATGCTCCCAAATTGGTTAAAATTTACTTGAAAAATAGCTTATATATTTAATAATGTCAATTATATTTATATGAATAAATACTTGCAATTCAATACTTTTTTAATGTTGATAGATAATCTTCAAGTATTACTGCAGCTGCATTTTTATCAATTAAAGATTTGTCTCTTCTTTTCTTTTTTGAGCTTACACTATTTTTAATATGCTCCCAAGCAATTGAAGATGAATATCTTTCATCAATAAATTTTACTTGGATGTTAAATTGTTTTTCAATTTTTTCCTTAAAATTTTCAACAATATCAGATAAATTTGTTTTTGTTCCATCTTCTTTTAGTGGATATCCTAAAACAGCAAAAGTAAAATTATATAGTTGGAATAAATTCTTTAGTTTATCAAAAAATGTGTTATTATTTTCAAATGTAATTAGAGGAATCGCAAATATTTTTAACGGATCTGAAATTGCAATTCCGATTCTTTTTTCGCCATAATCTATCGCCAGAATTCTTTCTATTTCATCTTTCATTTTACTGATTTGGCGAATCAAATCGTTCAACCAAATAAACTCCTTTTATTCTTTTCAATCTATCAATTAATCTATTTAAATTATTTACATCTTGAATGTGAACTGCAATATGTCCGTTAAAAATTGATTCCGAAGTATTTATTGAAACTGATTTAATATTTGTATTTTGAAATCCAGCAATCGTGTTGGAAATATCTTTTAAAATTCCAGGTCTGTCTTCTCCTTTAATCGTAATACCAGCTAAGAAAAATGAACCGGCTTCCCCGGGCCATTCAACCGGAACTAAACGATTCTCATTATTCTCAGAAAGTGATATTAAATTTTTACAATTTTTTCTATGAATTTTTATTCCTTCGCCGATTGTAATGTATCCAACTATTGGATCCCCTGGAATTGGATTACAGCATTTTGCATAATTATAGACAAAACCTTTGTGCGCACCTTCAACAACAACTTCACCAATACTTTCACGCGCAAATTTTGCAAAACTATCAAATTTTAAATCATTTAATTCTTCTTCTTTTATTTCTTCAGGATTTAAAATACCTTCCAAATCTACTTGATCTTCAGCAACTGCAACAAAAAATTTTGAAGGATTTTCGAATTTCAATTTTTTCGTTAATTTATTTATATCATCTTGCGAAAAAACAAGTTTATATTTTTTTAATTTTCTTTCCCAAATTTCTTTTCCGGTTTCTACAATTCTATCTTCTTCTTTCTGTATAAACTTTCTAATATTGGATTTTGCTTTATGAGTTTTAACAAATTGCAGCCAGCTTTTATTCGGATGCTGATTTTTTGAAGTTAAAATTTCCAGCTGATCACCGCTTGATAATGGACTGCTGAGCGGAACAATTTTTCCGTTAACTTTTGCTCCAATACAGTGATATCCAACTTTGCTGTGAATTTCGTAAGCAAAATCAACAGGAGTTGAATCGAGTGGAAGAATTTTCAAATCCCCTTTAGGAGTGAAAACATAAATTTCATCTTGATATAAATTTAATTTGAAACTTGCTAAAATTTCGCTGCTTGCTTCATCACGAGAAACACTTTCAAAAATATCTCTAATCCAATTTACCCAATCTTCTAAATCTCTGTTTGTAGAAGACATATTTTCTTTATACTTCCAATGAGCCGCAACACCTTTCTCCGCAATTTCATGCATAGCTCTTGTTCTAATTTGAATTTCAACAAGTTTTCCATCGGGACCAATTACAGTATTATGAATAGATTGATAATTATTTTTCTTTGGTATTGAAATAAAATCTTTAAATCTATCCGGAATTGGTCTGAATAATTGATTTATAATTCCCAAAACATAATAGCAATCATTTTGATCATTATTTTCCAGAATAATTCTAATTGCAGAAAGATCATAAATATCTTCAAGCGGTTTATTCTGCTTAATCATTTTTTTATAAATACTGTAAAAATGTTTTGGTCGCCCACCAATATCATAGACCAATTCTAGTTCATCTAATTTCTTTTTAATTGGTTCGGTAAAATTTTTTATGTACGCTTCTCTTTCTCTTCTTGTTTCATTAAGCTTTTTTGCAATTTCATTATATGCATCTTTATTTAAATATTTAAAAGCTAAATCCTCCAATTCCCACTTAACTTTTCCCAAACCAAATCTGTGCGCAAACGGTGCATAAATTTCTAAAGTTTCCGTTGCAATTCTTCTTTGCTTATGAGGAGTAACAAATTCCAAAGTTCTCATATTGTGAAGACGATCGGCAAATTTTACTAAAATTACTCTGACATCATTAACCATTGATAGCAATAATTTTCTATAATTTTCCGCTTGAGTAATATTATGCCCTCTAAAAACTCCGCTTATTTTTGTTACACCGTCAACAATTTCTGCAACTTCTTTTCCAAATTCCCGCTCGACAAATTCCAAACTAATATCGGTATCTTCAACAACATCGTGCAAAAGAGCGCTAACAATAGAAATATCATCCAAAGGAATTTCTTTTGCTACAATCATTGTAACGTTGTAAGGATGAAGAAAATAAGGCTCTCCGGAAGCTCTGAAGTGATTTTTATGCGCTTCATAACTTAACTTGAATGCTTTGGTTACAAGCTCTTCATTAAATGAATGAAGATTTTTTTTGCACAATCCAAGCAAATCTGATAATAAAGTATCCAATTGTATTTCATCAAGAACAATCATTTATTTTTTTCCAGAATTTTTTCCAATTCATTTTTCAAATCTAAAACTCTGTTCAATCTCTCATCTAATCTGTTCTTAATTTCTTCAGATTTAATATCAAAATCAAGTATTTGCAAACACAATTGATACGATTTATTATAATTTTCTAAATCAAAATATAACATTGCCATTTTATGTTTTAAGACAATGTCATTGTAAAAGTTTCTGTTTTTTAATTTTTCAACAGAAGTTAAAATTTGCTGATAAATTTCAATAGATTTTTCCTTTGAAATATCTTGATAAGCCCGAGCCAATGCCCAATTAAAATATCTCGAATTTTTATATTGCTCCAACATTTTTTTTGATAAATCAACAGCTTTCTGACTTTCATTGTTATCAATATAAATCCAAATCAATGAACTAATTCCCAAATATTGATTATAAGATTTATGTTTAATTGATGTTTCGAGAAGTTTAATTGCTTCTTCTCTTTCATCTTTTACAAATGGCAGCCAATTTAAAGATTTTGTTTGAGCACTTTTCCAATATTTATAAATTCCGTTTGCAATTAAAGCTTCATTAAAGTTATTATCGATTTCCAAACAATTCTGAAAACTGTGAAGTGAAAGAACGCCGTCTGCAAATGCTGAAACTAGATTAGAAGTTATCGAATTGAAGTAAGCTCTGTATCCGTAAATTGTAGCTTCAAAATAATTGTACCACAAATTTTCACCATCAGATTTTAGTAAAATTTCAGTTTGATTTTGCGCTTCCGTTAAAATTGAATCAATATAATTTTCATTCGGTGACTTTTCATAATCAACGGATTCTGCAATATGAGCGGCGGCTAAATATATTTTTCCAAGAGGTAAATCAGAAAAATCTTTATCAATTAATTTGAATATTTTTTTTGCGGAACCGTAATTTTCATTTAAAATATTTTGAATGCCAAGATTTAAAAGAGAATCAACTTTTTGATTTGGAAATTGCTGTCCAAATAATTGTTTAATAACAAAAAGAAAAATTAGACTATAACGTACCAAAAGTTCTGTCTCCAGCATCACCCAATCCGGGCAGTATGAAACCGTGTTCATTTAATTCTCTATCTAATGTCGCAGTATAAATTGGAACATCCGGATGATTTTCACTTAATTTTATTACGCCTTCCGGAGCAGCAATTAAAGATGCCATTACTAAATCATTTGCTCCTCTTTCTTTTAAAAAAGAAATTGCCGCAGATGAACTTCCGCCGGTTGCAAGCATTGGATCCAAAACAATTACTTTTGATATTTCTAAATTCTTTGGAGCTTTATAATAATAATCAATCGGCTGTAAGGTTTTTTCATCGCGCTGTAAGCCAATATGCCCAACCTTTGCACTTGGGATCATTTCTATAAAAGAATTTACTAAGCTTAATCCGGCGCGTAAAACCGGAACCAAAACAATTTGCTTTGCAATATTGTAACCTTTTGTAATTTCAAGAGGAGTTTCAACTTCAATTTCAATCGTTTCAAATTCCTTGCTAATTTCAATTGCCAAAGCATATGCAATTCTTCTTACTGCCAATCTAAATTGATATTCTCTCGTCTCTTTATTTCTTAAGTAAGTTATGTCTCTGCTTATTAATGGATTTGAAACAATTTTAAGATTTTTCATTAAAAATTCTCCTCAATCTTTCTTCCCAAAATAGAAAGTAAATTTATAAATGGTGATAACGGCGGCGTATAATTATAGTTTATTTTTGCCAAATTCATTACTGAAATTTCATTATAAATATAAGAACTTATAATATCTGCATAACCGGAAACTTCTTCACTCCCAATAAATGAAGCACCCAAAATTAATTTTGAATTATTATCATAAATTATTTTTCCAAAAACTTTTGAGGAATTTGGCATTATTTTAACTTTATTATTTGCTAATGCTGTTACATATTTTGCGCTATAAAAGTTTTTAGAAGCTTGATTCCAATTCAATCCAACTTGAGCAATAAATTTATCTGCCAATTTAAATGTAGAATTTAAAATTACTGGATCGGCAATTTTATTTCCTCCGGCTGCATTTTCTCCGGCAATATGTCCAAAGTGATGTGCATAAGTTGCCAAAGGAAAATAATCGTTTCGATTCGTAATTTTGTTTATTATTTCAATATTGTCGCCTGCCGCATAAATATTAGGGTTGGAAGTTTTTAATTTTCTGTCAACAATCAAGCCGCCAAAACTTCCAAATTTTAGATTTGCAGATTCTGCTAAAATATTATTTGGCTTAATTCCAGCAGTTACTATAGCCAAATCAAAATCTAAAAATCTTCCTTCATTTTTTAGCTGAACAAATTTATTGCCATTCAAAATAAATTTTGTATGATTTTCTGCTGATAAGAATTTTATATTATTGTTAGTTAAAATTTCTTTAACCAAATGCTGAATTTCTAAATCAGATGAAGGCAGCGGTAGTTTTTCTTTTTCCAAAATTGTAACTTCATAACCTTTAGTTTTCAAAGACTCCGCAACTTCAAGTCCAATATATCCGCTTCCAACAATTAAAATTTTTTCAACTTTATTTTTTTCAATAAAAGATTTTAGTCGCAAATAATCTGTAACCGATTTATAACTAAAAACATTTTCTAGTGAAAAAGGAATTTCCGGTAATTCATTTGCTTTGGAACCGGTTGTTAAAATTAATTTATCAAAATGAATAATTTGTTTTGAATTATTTTTTCTATCAAGTACCTCAATTTCGTTTTTCTTTGAATCAATTTTACTAACAAAATTATTGATTAAAACTTTAACATTTTTTTCTTGGTAAAATTTTTCGGGCGAGTAAAAAACTAAATGATTGTAATCTTTAATTATTCCGGAAAGCAAATAAGGAAGTTCGCAAGTTCCGGTAGAGATGAATTCACCGGCTTCAATTAAAATTACTTCGGCAGAAGGATTAGTTCTTTTCGCTTTGGCAGCAGCACTTGGTCCGGCTGCATTTCCTCCAACTACAATAATTTTTTTTGAAGTTTGCATTTATTTGGGAATAGAAAAATAATTGAGGTTAAATATAATTATTTTTCTTTAAAACTTACTGTTATTGGTACGCCCCAAAAACCGAATTTTTCACGAATTTTATTTTCTAGAAATCTGCGGTAATGTTCGGGAACCTCTTTGCTGTTGCTGCAGAAAAATAAAAAGATTGGATATTTCTCACCAACTTGCGAAATAAATTTAATATTTATTTCTTTTCCTCTTTTAGTTGCCGGCGGAGGACTTTTTCTAATTTCATCAATTAAAATTTCATTTAATTCAGATGTGGGAATTTTTTTAGATCTATCAACTTGAATACTTTTTGCAAGATCAATAAGTTTATAAATTCTCTGTTTTGTTAATGCAGAAATAAAAACTATTGGAAGATAATTTATTCCTCCCAAATTAAATTTCATTTCATCTTCAAACTTCTTAGAAGTGTTTGTTTCCTTTTCAACTAAATCCCATTTATTTACAGCTAATATAATTCCTTTTCTTCTGTGAATTGCTTCATCAATAATTTTTTGATCTTGATTTTCCAAACCGGCTTGAGCGTCAATCATTATAATTGCAACATCACAAACACTTAATGCCCGTAATGTTCTTACGGTTGAATAGAATTCAATATTTTCTTTTACTTTTGTTCTTTTTCTTAAGCCAGCGGTATCAACTAAAATTATTTCTTCGCCATAATATTTTAAAACAGAATCAATACTATCTCGCGTTGTTCCGGGAATATCAGTTACAATACTTCTATCATAACCAAGAAGCGCATTTGTTAAAGACGATTTACCGACATTAGGTTTACCAAGCAAAGCAATTCTTAATCTTTTATCATCCTCAAAATCATTTTCCGGAAAATTTAAATCACTAACCAACGAATCAAGTACATCGCCAATATTTCTTCCGTTTAAAGCAGAAATATCATAAACGTGTTCTAATCCAAAAGAATAAAATTCTAATTTGTCATTTTCAAAATTTGCAGTATCGGCTTTATTAACTAAAACATAAGTAGGCTTTTTTGTTGTTCTCAGCAATGCTGCAACTTCGCTATCAAGATGAGTTACGCCAAGTCTTCCATCATTTACAAATAAAAGTGCATCTGCTTCTTCAATTGCAATTTCAACTTGTTCCTTAATAGCAATTTCGAATTTATCATCACTTGATTTAACATAACCGCCGGTATCCATAATTTTGAAAATTTTTCCGTTCCATTCAACTTCGCCGCTTATTCTATCACGCGTTACTCCACTTTGATCATCAACAATAGATATTTTACTTTTTGTTAATCTATTGAATAAAGTTGATTTGCCAACATTAGGTCTTCCGACTATTACAACTAAAGGTGTTGCCATATTTTAAAAGTTATATTTTATATTTAATTGAGGATGATATTCTTTATAAAATCCTATGCGTTCTTCTTTTACAGAAACATTTAAGTTTAGATTTTTATTAAATCTACTTGCAGTCCAAGCAGCATCGAGTGCACTAATGAAATGATTTGAAACAACTGCAATTACTGCCCACTTAGAAATATTATAAAAATCATTTGCTTTTCCTCTTTCAACTGAATAATAATCAAATTGTTCAACAAGAGGATCACCATAAACATAAGCTTTATTTGGATCATCCCCAAATTGTACCCAGCCGACATTAAACTGAGAATACTTACCGATCATTTCATAATATTGCTGATCACCTAATGGAGCTAAACGATGTGAATAATAATTTCCGATTGCACTTTCTAATTTATTTAATTCACTCCAATCAACATTTCCATTATTGTCAAAAACATTATAAAGACTTGCATCAACATTCGGATTTATTGTTGCAGCATTGTGTATTGTCCAATTTGCATATCTGTAAGCGCTCCAATTTTCATTCGCATAGTTTTCAAAAAATTCAGTTTGATCATCTCCTTTATTATCATAAATAACTGCTAAAACAATTACACCAACTTCAACTGCTGCAAAAATTCCAGCTTTTAGATAACTTTCAGAATAAACTTGTCCGGCACCGGGAATTGCAAATGACATAAGTCCCGCCAATATTGGAGTTTTCTTATTTTTCAAATTTGATGTTGAATTTAAATTTTCATCAATTAATAATTTTTGATTTGCAATTTTTGTGTCGTTGATTAATGAACCGCTTAATAAAATTTTTTCAGAATTTTGTGAAAACAGATATGTATTAAAAATTAAAAAATAAAAAATAAATTTTCTCATATTAATTCCTAAAAACTAAATTCAAATAAAATTCCACCGTAGAAATTCCATTCTTTACCGTACAAAATATTTTCATCTCTAACAATTTTTTCATATTCATCAAAAGCATAAGAAGCATTAAAAAATAAACTTGTAGGAAATAAATAAAATGAAATCATTTTTAATCTTAATTCTGCGCCGGCGCCTTTTTTGAAATCACTAAATTCGGGAAATTCATCATTCCATGCATTTCCATAATCTCCATTCACAGAAAAGAATAATTTATCAATGTATAAATGTCCAAGTCTGTAATCAATATTTTTAAATATTGGTAAACGGTAAGTTAAATTTAACCAAGCAAGTTCGTTTCCGCTTATTGCATAAAAAGGATAACCTTTCATTCCAACTAATCCGCCGAGATAGAAATCAAAAAAGTCCGGAACTTGTGGACCCAAAATTGTTCCCAATCTAAATCTTGCGGATAAAGTATGTTCATCATAAATCTGAAAATAATTTTTTAAGTTCAACTCTAATCTATGGAAACTAAAATTTTTATAAATTGGAACGAGCACACCATTTTTAATATCATATTCTCCATCGGGATTATATTTATTCATTTCGTAATTGTATCTTGCTTCAACCTCAATACCCACGGGATTTATATCGCTATCGGTTGTTGGATAAATAGAATTGAATGAATAAGTTAGCTGCAAATTTCTTCCGATAAAATAATTATCACTGCTGCTCGGATACAAAGTTGAAGTATTAGGAAAAATAAAACTCCCAATTGCGGCAGAATATTGGCTGTATATAAATCTGAATTCCAAATTGTGCATTGGATTAAAAATTTTATGCTTAGCTGCAAGATCTACTTCAAATAAATTATATGTAACATCTGCATTTACTGCGCTTTCAAAAGTTGGAATTCCATTAACAGTATCTGCTCCAAATTGAATATCAACATCGGCTTTTCTGCTTATGGAATAAACGTCAACAGATAATTCCGGTTTTAATCCCAAACTATATAATAACGGAACTTTATTTTTAAAAATAAATGTTAAAAATAAATCGCGCTCAAGCCTTGTATTTATTGAACCTCCGGCAAAAAATGAATAACGATTTAACATATCTGATGATGTTAAATATACGCCGGGTTTAATTTTATCTATTGCAGAATTTGAAGTGTTATAATTATCATAACGAATAAACGGTAAAATTGTAAGTTTTGTAAATGCACCCGAATAATTTTTTTCTTGAACTTTCTGAATTTCATTATCATTAAAATTTCTAAGTTTGGCAAAAACTTCTTCAGAAATATCACCTTTTGATTTATCAATATTCAAAGGCGGATTTGCTGATTGAATATATTTCATATTCGAGTTAACAGAATTTTCTGAATAATTTTCTAATTCAAAAATCTTATATCCAGTTGAAGTATAACCAGCATAAACAATTTTATTTTGTTCGTTCATTGAAGGCATAAATGCACTTCCAACAACATTTGTAATTTGAGTTTTATTTTTGGTAATTATATCAAATTCATAAATGTTAAAAATTCCGGTTTCATCTGAGCAATAAATAATTTTATTTTCATCAGAATAAAATGCATTTCGTTCATCAAATTTTTCTTTCAGCAAAAATTCAAAATTGCTTCCGTCAATATTTACTTTTGCAATATCTCTTCCATGATGATATGAATATTCAAATAAAATTTCGCTTCCGTTCTTAGAAAACTTAGGATTAAAAACTTGCTCACCTTTTTCAAAAAATGTTAACTTCTTAAAATTCTTTCCATCAATATCACAAATTCCAATATTTGCAGTTCCATCTCTTTGAAATATAAAAGTAATTTTCTTTCCATCTGAAGAAACACTTGGATTATTTGCGCGCCAACCGTATGTAATTCGCTTTTCATCTTCACTATCTAAATCATAAATATATAAATCGTGAATGTTCGTCCATTTAGGATTTTCTTCACTCAATTTTGCATAAACAATTTTATTTGTGTTTTTTATAAAACTAAATGTTGAACGAATTCCGGATTTAATTAGTTCTTTTTCCTTCGTTTCCAAATTCAGTTTGTACAAACCGGAATTAACAAAATAATTTCCGCCGGAATTTGAGATGAAATAAATTTCTTTTCCGTTTGGTGAAAAAGCAGGATAAAAATTTCCAAATCCTTCATCAACAATTTGCTTACCTTTTACTTCATTCGCTCTAACATTTTTAATTCTCTCGATATAATCTTTTGTAAGATAATCTTTCCATTCATTATAAATTTCATTTCCATCTTTACCTAAAACATCTTCAAAAGCCGCATCAATAGTGAAGTTTGTAAGTTTTCCTAATTTGCGGGTTATATCATTTAATTTATCTTCGCCATATTTTTGCGCAATATATTTTGTTAACGCAAACCCGGAATTATAAACAGATTCATTTCCCAAACTTGTTTTACTAAAAACTCCCATTTCATTCCATGTGAGCATTTTATTATCAAGAACATAAGAACGCAAAATCATATCACGATGAGAATCCCAATTATCATAATCAAATTCTTTGCGCATGTATTGAGCTGTTCCTTCGGCAAACCATGCGGGCATGTTTATAGTAGCAATTGGATAAGATGCAATAAAATTAGGGAATCCATAAAGAATATCGGGACGACGTTTGTCTTCATAATTTAAAAATTGAAGATAAAAAGCGGGAATTGCTCTGCTAACTTTCATCGCAGCTTGAATTTGAACCATGTGCGTAAACTCATGAGAAATTACATTTCTCAACCAATTATGAGAACCACGCAAATCAAAGTCCAATGCAGAAGCCCAAATTTCAATTTTGTTATCAAAAAAATACGTTGCGCCGTTTGAGTAATCATCAATATCTTTAATTATATAATGAACCTTTTCCGGTTCATAATTATATAAACTTGTTATTGGTCCCCAAACATCCTCCGCAATTTTTAAAACTGTTCTTGCGGATCTTTCAGCTTCGGTATGATAATGAACTGCAACATGTTCTCCTTCAATCGTGTACCAAGAATAATCGGGATCAAAATCATCAATTTGACTAAAAATATTTATTGAAAAAATAATTGAGAGTAATACGATTTTTTTCATATGGGAATTGATTACTTAACGATAGCTATTTTAATAATTTTACTTTCTGATTTTCCACTGTTTGAAGTTACTTCAAGATGTGCTAAGTAAGCTCCACTTTGGATGTTTGTAACATTCCAAGAATATTCTGAATCTAAACCGCCGACTGCATTGAAATTAAATTCGTCAACTAAATCTCCGGCTAAATCAAATATTTTTACAATTACTTTTGAATCCTCAGAAACATAAGTTCTTATAAAAGTCTCATTTTCGTAAACGGGATTTGGCCAATTGTATGTTTTATTTTGTGGGAAAAATTCTGAAATATAATTTTCATTTTTTGCAGAATTTATTGAAGCTGAATTTAAATTATTGCCAAATTTACTTCCCCATTGAACTTCTCCCAATGAGTTTATACTCCAATTAGAAATTTCATTTTTAGATGAAGTTGCCGAAAGCAATAAATCATTTTCCCGTTTAATAATTATATTTAATCTGGAAATTTCTCCGCCGGTAGAAAGAGGAAATTCAGAAATAATTTTTCCGTCTGTTCCGGAAATTGCATAAATATCACCATTATTATTTAACGAAATTATATCGGCATTTTCATCATTATTTATATCTGCAACATTTGGAATTCCAATAAAATTATTTGTTGAATTATTTTGATATGGAAAATTTTCTGCTTGAGTTCCCAAAAAATTTATTGCTTGAATTTGATTTCCGGAATTAAATACAATATAATTTTCTCCGTTTTTTCGTAAATCACAAATTGCAATTCCATCAATTTCATTTTCACTTGAATAAATTTTTTCTGCCGATTGATCACCTTTTATAAAGGAAAATATTGAATTATCCGAAGTCAAAATAATTATTGTAAACTTATTTGATTTATTTTTTGTTAATACAAAATTTTTAATTTCTTCTGGAAAGCTAATTTCATTCTCATTTGAAAATTTGAATTTGTTTTTGCTAATTGCCGCAATTTGATTTTCAAGAATTGCAATTTGAGAAATTTCAGAATCAAACATTTGAATTGTTTCTTCTAAAACTGGAGCGGAATTTAATGCAATATTATTTCTGTAAGTTTTGATTGCTCCGTTTGCAAGTCCAACTAAAATTACACTTTCATTTTCATTTATTTGATTAATAACAATTGGTGAAGTACATTTTTCACCAATATTTATCCGCTCATTATTTTTTTCAATTTCGTAATAAAAAATATTTAGCAAACTATCTTTTGAACCAACTACATATTCACCAACTCTATTTTCAACAAGAGCAAAATCAACATCAGAAAAATTTGGAATAAATAAACTTCCGAAATTAACAACCAATCCATTTTCTTGAACAGTAAAAGTTTTGGAAGGATTTTTTTTGCTAATTTTTAAATTTGAATGTTCACCAAAATTTTCCATTCTGCTAATAAGATCAACTTTATCAGAACCAAAATTTAAACTAAAAGTCATTTCATTTCCAAAATCGGCAAAATTGGAAATTGTAATTAAGCTGTTTGCACCACTGTTTGTTTTAGTATTTGGTTTGGAATCAGAAGAAAAAATATTTTTATATAATTTTGATGGATTACTTGCAAACCAAAAATCGCTTGAATCACCTTCGGCAATTACAATATCTCCAAAAATTGTTTGAAATTCTTCGCCAATATCTTGAATTCCATCGGCTTCTTCCAAATCTACGCCGCGATTTTTTCCAACATTAATTTTATTTGCGGATAAGTTTTCATTTATAATTTTTTCATCAATATGCCAAATTAAAATTCCATTTCCCGGCGTTGCCCAATCAAATTCATCAACATCCAGCACAACTCCGTTCAGCGTATCAATAATTGCATTATTAAATTCATCAATATCTTCTTGAAAAGTGGTTGATTTTATTACACTATTTGTCTTATAAGTAACTTTTACACCGTCTTTGTTTGCATCCCGCTGTCTATTTTCGATTAAATAATATTCTGAAGAGTTGATTGGAATTTTAACAATTTTATAATGTTCACGATTTAATGCATAAGCGAGACGGGTTACAACATTTATACTTGGTTTATCAAAATCAAAAGTAACGGGTATTTCCCATCCTAAAAAAACTTTTTCCCAAGCTGAAGGTTCCGGCGGGAACAATCCGCCGAAAGCAAACAGTGATTGTCCATCCATTAAACCAAATCTGCCAATTGCACTTTTTCCGGTTTCCGCATCAAATAAATCCGGTAAACCTAAATAGCTTGCAATGTTAGAAACTATCAATCCATTTATTGAAAGTTCAAGAAGAACTGTTCCGCCGAATCCGCTTTCTTCTCTTGATTCGGTTTCGGGAAGAATTGCGGAATTTGTAATTTTAAATCCGTTTGATAAAGTAATCCCATCAAACTCATTTCCGTAGAATTGTTTTAACGAATTAAGACTAATAAATATTGAAGGTAAATCACGAGGCTCTCCAAGTAAATTTGAAGTAGAAATATCTTTTCCAACACCGGCATGAAAAATCATAAATAAATCATATTGAGAAAAATCCAAATCCGGATTTTGCTGCTCAGCCAATGTCCAAACTTCAGTTGCAAAATCACCCAAAATTTTAAAGCCGCCATTATCATCCGGAGAATATTCTCTCATAAATTTAGAAACTTTTACAATTTCGGGAATTACATTATAATTTATTTCAACAATTCCATTTGAAGATTTATTATAATAATTTTCAGCAAATTTTAGATGATCTTCAAAATAATTTTTATCATGCGGAAGCGGATCAATAATAGAATTGCCGTAATCCTTTGAATAAATTGTTCCGAAAGTTCCGTCACCATAAGTCAGTTCAAATTTATCCGGCTGGAATTCAACCATAACCGCTAAAATATTAATTGTGTTTGAAACTTTCACATTTTCGTTTTTTTGAAGTGTGGAAAATTGCGGAGAAAAAGTTTGGGCAGATAATCCACCCAAACATAAAATAAAAAATGCGGTAAAATTTTTGAGATTCATAATTTTAATTAAATACCCCGCGGAAAACCTTTACCGACATTTGGTGTAGTTGCTCCCCAGCCGATTGAAAGCGTAAATCTTAATGTATCTGAAAGCGGATGCTGTTCACCGTCTTTGAATAAATCTGTAGTAATATAACTGAAATCAAAACCATATAAATCATATCTAATCCCAGCGCCAATGGTAGCAAATTTTCTGTTCCCAAAACTTGGATCTTCATAAAAGAAACCGGTTCTTAGCGCAAATTTAAAATCTTCACCGCCATACCAATATTCTAATCCTAATGAAGTAACTAAATCTCTTAATTCGGTTCTAAAATCATCATCAAACCAAGATGTAAAAATTGCTTCGTAAAATTCAGCTCTTTGTGATGCGCTATCAGCTCTATCAACTAAAAGCTTACTTACGTCAGTTGTAAGAGTTAGAGAATTGAAATCATCTTCTACTAAACGGAAAGCCATGCCAAATCTGAAATTTGTAGGAATTGGATCAGCTTGCGATTGATCAATATAATAAATCTTTGGACCGACATTACTTAAATTCATACCTAAGCTAAATTTATTTCCGATATTACCAATAAGCGGAAGTTCTAAATCTTCCGGTCTCCACATTGTTGCAAGATCAAAACTAATTGTTGTTGAAACTCCTTCACCTTTTTCTTGAGCTGTAGGTTTATCAGAAAGTCTGCTGTGAATTACTCTAAAGTTTAATCCAAGTCCCCAATCGGAATGTAATTTTGTCGCGTATCCTATTGTTAAAGCCGCATCAAATGATCTAAATTCACCTAACGCAATTGGCGAGTCTTCACCGGTGCGAATAAATGTACCGTAATTCATAAATGTAATACTTGATGTTATGCTTCCGTCTATTTCTTCAACATATTGTCTGTAATTTAAATAATCGTAAAATAAATCATCCAAACCAAATTGCGGAAGCCATTTACTATGAGTAATACTTGCTTCTGAACCGGTTAAAAAAGCAATACCAGCAGGGTTCCAAAAAATAGCTGATGAATTATCTGCAAGTCCGCCGCCGGATTCGCCAACACCGCCGGCTCTTGAGTCCGGAGCAAGTAGTAAAAATGGAACAGCGGCTTCCCCTTGCGCATTTATATTATTTGTAAATAAGACTAACATTGGCAAAAACACCAATATTATTAATGATTTCTTCATTGAAAAGTACCTCCAAATTGATAAAAATTTTTAAACAAGGCGATTTTAATTTTACCTAATAACTGCCATTTTTCCAAGAATATTCTCAGTGTATTCGCCATCAACACTTTGAACTATGAGTTTATACAAATATGTTCCGTTCCCAATATTGTTATTATCTTCATCTTTTCCATCCCATTCTAACTTTACAAATTTATCTTCTACATTTGATGCATTAATTTCCTTAATGACTCTTCCGGCAACAGTATAAATTTTAATTTTCACATTTATTGCATCACTTAAGTTATGCTGAAATGTAAAAAATGTATTTGAACTAAATGGATTGGGATAATTATAAACTTCTCTTAATGCTAATTTATCTCCATCAACAACTGTAAAATTATTTTCTGCAAAAGAAAAATTATTAAAAACATCCCATGCATTAATTTTTATTTTATATTCGCCAGGTTCTAATGAAGAAAAATTATAATTCACTTCACCGGATTTTCCACCGGAATTCAAATCACCAATAAAATAATTCGTTAAATCTATAGAATTTTGTTCATTATCATTTAATATTGCTTCAAGCTTATGACCAATACCTGTACCGGTTGTATTCAATCCGGTTTCATCAAAAAGTTTAACTCTTAATTTAAAATTAGGATTTACCAAATAAGAATTTTCTAATTCGTCATCATAAAGAATTTCAATATCGGGACCTTTTCCATCGTTTGTATTTGTTGTATCTGTACCGCCAATTGTTATATTATCGGTATATCCGATTCCATCAAACTCTTCATTAAAAAAATAAGCCGATATTTTACCATTTTTATTTTCATAAGAAATATCTTTTGGAACTGTAAAACTTGTAGAAAATTCCCCATTATTTACCGAAACTCTACCTCTAAAAATTACACCGCCTTGATCTTCCATATTGTAATTAATATCTTCAAGATGAATTGTTCTTTTTGAATCGAATACAGTAATTATTGCTTCACCATTAAAATTGCTTATTGCAGAATCTACATTTAATACTTTTCCGGAAATATTTACAGAGCTTAATGCTGAAATGTTTACCGGCTGAACTAAATTTGAATTATTTACGGATGTAATTTTTAAAGGTAATTTGGGAATATTTAATCTTAACGCCGGGTCACCAAATAAATGAAATCTTTCATCATTTGGTCCAGTTCTTTCATTTTTAAGTTTAAAATAAGCATTTCCAATTCGAGTTGGAAAACCTAAACTGTCTTTTGAACCAAGCATATGTTTATAAAATGTTATTGTTAATGCATAATTTTCATTTGAAAAAACTGGTCTAACTGCAGAAATTCCTCCAATCATTCCAAAATTTTCCATTAAGATCATTTCCTCTGTTGCACTTTGCAAATTAGGATCGTCATATTTTCCAAAATCACATGTTGCTGCAGTTAGGAAAAATAGTTCTTTATTTTTTAATTGCGGAATTGAAACAGTTCTTTCAAAAACTTGTTCGTGTGCCCATAAATCCGGGCTTCCATGACCAAAATAATTGAAAATTAGAGTTCCATTATTTATCGCATTAATTATTTCTGCATTACAAGTCGGTTTTCTCCTACCGATTCCGGTATTTATTGTTTGAAAGTTAGAAAGGTAGATTTTTTTTCTATCAAAACTTTTTGGAATATATAGGTTAGAAAGATTTTCTGATTGACCTGTATGGAGAGATCCGTCCCTATCATCAACTTTCCCAGTTTTTGCATTATATCCAGATAAGCCGTCATCACCAAGTAAAGTAATTCTGTTTCGCCAAAGTCCTTCATTTTGATCAGTTTCATAACTAATTATTTTATCAACAACAATTCTTGCTTCACTTGTGTTTGTTATACTTAACCTTCCAATTCCTAAATCTGCTTTTTCATCAGCACCGGAAATTCTTGAATAAAAATCATCATAAGGATATGAATCAATTTCATATAAAGATTCTATTTGCTGAAATGAAGGAATAAAATTTTTGCCAATTTCTTCAATGTTTAAATAATCATAATCGCCATCTCCAAAAAGTAAAACATATTCCGGTTTTATCTGCCAATTTTCATAAACATATTTTAAGAAATCCCTAATCGAAGTTGGATCTAACATTCCGCCGGAAAATTCTTTATAAATATCTTCAATAAAAACTACTTTTGATGATATTGGAAATTGTGCTTCAAGTGAACGATAATTTTTTAATCTTTCAGCCTGATCTTTAAATACAGATGGTGAAATTATAACATATTTAGCACCTTGAGATTCTCCACGAATATTCGAATTAGTTTCTTTTACGCCCTTATTCGGTTTTTTGAATTTACTCGAATGCACAGCCAAATACTTTGAACTAAAATTTGAATTTTCTTCGTTTGCAAATGTAAAATTGCCTCCGGTTATTTCAACATTAACAATTTTGGGATTTGAGAAATCGCTGATATTATAAACTATAAAATCACTTCCTCCAAAATTATTTCCACTGAATTTAACAATGCCATCAATTTGTTTTGAGAAAAATAAAAGTTCATTATCTGTCGCAATTAAATTTTTATAATATTCTATTTCGAAATAATCTAAATGTCCTTTATCGGAAATTGTAGCAGGAGTAAAAGTAAATTTTAGTGCCGATCTATTTTCCGGCAAAGTTCCTTTAAATGTTGCAAAACTTCTTATTGCAGCACCATATCTATATGTTTGATTATCAGTTGCAGCTCCGGCAATTAATCTTGAAAAAATTCTTGTGGAATTTTCATCGATTGTAAGTAAATTTTGCTGTTTTGCACCATTTATAAATTGGAAATTATAATTAATTGTGCTATCCGGAATAAACTCATTCAACATATTTGTGTACGTTTTAGTCTTGGCTGTACTACTATAATTATCATCGACAAAAAGAAGTCCCGTGCTCATTAAATTTTGATTATCATCATCTTTGTAAACATAAGCTTTTGTAGAAGTCTGTTGAATTGCTGGTTGATCAGTAATATTATTTTGGCTTAACATTCTTTTACCGGAAGTTCCGCCGTATGTAATCCAATAATAGTTTTTGTTTGAATAATAATTTTTATTTCTTGTAATCTTATTTGAAATTTTGTTAAACTCCCAAAAGTTTACACCTCTTCCGTAAAATAAAATATAATCGTTATCGCCAAAAGTTCCGTCTTCTTCGCCGGAAACAAAAATTGCATTTTCTACCAAATCTTCAGGTCTTACCGCAGAGATTGTCCAAGGTAAAATATATCCGCCGTTATTGTAGATTTTTATAGTTTTTGGATCAATAGAATTTACCGGAATTCCGAGTTCTGTTAAATATGCTTTATCTATTTTATAAATTCCTTCAACTGGGGCTTCAAATTTATACCATTCGCCTTCAGCCAAAACTGAATTTTGACCTGAAATTTTTGAGAGTTTTTTTTCACTTCCCCAAATTTTTGCAATTTCTTTATTTAAAATTACATCAGCAGCAAATTCTGAAATTTTATTACGATTTTGATTTGAGTTTTGTGCAAAATCAATTTGAAAAATTATCTTAGTATAAAATTTAATTTCAGAAGTAACCGGATCGAATAAAACGGGATTTACAATAATATCTTGAACTTGTGCATCTCTAATTTTTCCAAATTCACCAAACTCAATTATTTCCGGATGTTTGTAATAATTGTAATCATTAGATTTTTTGTAACTAAATTCCGTAAAACCATTTCTCTTTTCCATATTGGGAATTGGTTTTAAGTTTCCATTTAATACTTTGAAATCAGAATTTATAACACGAATATTATTCCCAAATTCTTGCGGAACTCCAATGTTAAAAACTCTTTTTGGAACTTCAGGCATTCCTTGCAAATTTTCTGCAATTTCACAATTTCTGATTGATGTTTTTCGATAAGTTTCAAAATTATAGATTGTTAATGTTGTGTCTTCAAATGATGGTGTGTATTCTATAATTAGCGAGTTTGAAGATGACGATAAGATCTTATAATCATCTTGTGCGGTAACAAATGAATAAAAAAATAGGAAACCTATCAAATAGTATTTGTTCACTAACTAATCCCCAAATTAACTTAGTTAAATTAGATTACAAACTTAGATAAATAATTATTTGTAAATCAAATTAAATGGTAACAAATACTCTATATAAATTTCCTTCTTTGAAACTGTTAAATTTTAAGTGACACAAATTAGATAAGTTTAGTACAAATTGTCAAGTCAAAAGATTTTTGTCAATTAAATTAACAAAAACTCAAAGTATATTTTAATTAAATTAATTCTCGATCAAATCTAAAAATTTTTAAGTTAAAAAATGATGCAAAATTAAAGACCTAAATTATCTTTAATTCCACGCAATGCATTTATGCAGAATTGAATATGTTCATCAAGCGAAATATTTAAATCTGCCGCACCGTTAATTATATCTTCCCTTTTAACTGCTTTTGCAAAAGCTTTATCTTTCATTTTTTTCTTAACTGAACTTACTTCAACTTCATCAATTTTCCTATTCGGTCTTACCAAAGTTACCGCAGTTATAAATCCGGATAATTCATCACAAGCATATAAAACTTTTTCAAGTAAACTTTCTCGCTTAACATTTGTATGATCTGCATGTGATAAAATTGCTCTTGTGAAAATTTCTGAAAATCCTTTTTCCTTTAGAATTTTTTCTCCTTGAGTAGGATGATCTACCATTGATGGAAATTTTTCATAATCAAAATCATGAAGCAAAGCAACATTTCCCCAAAACTCAATATCTTCATTAAACTTTTTTGCATATTCTTTAACACATGCTTCAACTGAATATGCATGTTTTAACAAACTTTCATTCTGAGTATATTCTTTTAAAAGTCTATGGCAAAATTCTCTGTTTCGTTCCATTTATTTTTCCTTCTTTAGATTAGAACTTGGGCAATATTTTTCTACAACACAATTTTTACAATTTGGTCTTCTTGCAATACAGATTTTTCTCCCGTGATTTATAAACCAATGTGTTGAATTTACCCAATCTTCTTTGGGTAAAAGTGTTTTCAATTTATTTTCAATTATTTCCGGATTTGAAGAATTCACTAAACCCAATAAATTTGAAATTCTATTTACGTGCGTATCAACTGCAATTGCTGGAATATTGAAAGCGTGTCCGGCAACAACTGAAGCAGTCTTTCTCCCAACTCCGGGTAATTTTGTAAGTTCATCAAAATTATTTGGAACTGTTGAATTATATTTTTCAACTAAAATTGTGCAGCAATTTTTAATGCTTTTTGCTTTCTGTTTGTAAAATCCGGTTGAGAAAATATATTTTTCCAACTCTTCAATTTTCGCATTCGAGAAATCTTCTGCGTCAACATATTTTTTAAATAATTCTTTAGTTACAATATTTACTCTCGCATCTGTACATTGAGCACTTAAAATTGTTGCAACAAGAAGTTGAAGCGGATTTGTAAATTCCAACTGCGGTTTAGTATTTGGATATTCTTTTTTAAGAATTGCAAATATTTTTTTTATTCTTTTGCTTTCTTCATCTTTCATATTAGCATTTTCTTTTTAACAATAATCACTTTTCTAAAAATAACATTTTAAGTAACTTTAATTTATGAAAATTCTATTTGCAATATTTTTTCTTCCTGCAATTTTAATTTCACAAACTTTACAATTTGTAAATGATTTTGGAAATTTTGAAAATGCATCTTCGTTTGATATTGATTTGTCCAATAATATTTTTGTTGCTGATGCAAAATTAAATACAATTTCTAAATTTGACTCAACCGGGAAATTATTAAATAGTATTGGCGGTTTTGGCTGGGATCAATCAACTTTTGATGAACCAATTGATATCGTTACAAATACGCTAAGTCTTTATGTTGCTGATAAAAATAATAATCGAATTCAAAGGTTTGATAAAGATTTAAATTTTTTATCGGAATATTCCGGTACAGATTCTCAAAGTGAAGTGCAGTTTGGATATCCTATTTGTGTTGAAATTTCAAACATCGGCGATTTATTTATTTTGGATTCTGATAATAATAAAATCTTAAAGTTTAATTTAAACGGAGAATTTCTTCAAGAAATCGGCGGAAATGATGCCGGAAATTTTGCAATAAATAATCCCAAAAGTTTTGCAATCGATAATTCAAATAATTTATTTGTCCTTGATGAACAAACGATTAAAGTTTTTGATCAATATGGAAACGATCTTTTCTATTTTAAATTAGATTTTTTTGCAGATAAAATAAAATTTGATTTTGACAATTTAGTTCTGATAAACAAAAACAAATTTTCTATCTTAAATATTTCTGATAGAAAAATTATTTTTGATTTTACAAGTTTTCCACATTTGGATGAAGAAAATATTATTGATGCAAAAATAATTGGGAATTATTTACTGCTTCTTTCACAACATAGAATTATTAAATATTTTATCATAAAATAAAATTGTTTAATATAAAAGTTAATTCGGTTAATCTATTTTTATTCTTCATTATTTTTATTTGGTGTTTGGGAATTTTAGCAGAATTTCTATTGAATTTGTTTCCTTCTTTATTTTACATTTTCCCTTTTCTCAAATATAATTATTCAATTGTTTGTCACACTCAATCAGAAAAACTTTTTACTTATTTTGGATATCATACATTGGTTTGCTCTAGATGCACGGGAATTTATTTTGGAAGTTTGATAAGTATAATTTTAATAATCTTTGGATTTGAAAAATCTATTTCGACAAAGCAATTACTTATATTTTCAATCCCATTATTTCTTGATGTAATTTTTACAACATTAAATGCTTATCCTTACATTCATTTGCTTTCTTTAGTTACCGGATTACTTTTAGGTTCAATCGGATTTTCATATATTCATAAACTAATTTTAAATTTACTCATTAAACAGAAAGGTTAATTTTGAAAAAATATTTGCCTGCATTGGTCGCGGGATTTTCAGCCGGAGTTTTACACATTGTGCCAATTGCAAAATCATTAACGTGCTGTTTGATAGTTCCGGTAGCATCTTTTTTTGCGATAACTTTAGCAGCAAAATCAGAAAACATAAATGGAAATTTTAATCTTAAGCGTGGAGCAATTTTAGGATTATTGACCGGTTTATTCGCTGCATTATTCGGAAGTTTCTTTGATCTTTTTATAACATTTTTAACAAGAAACAATGATATTTTAGATTCATTTAACGAACTTAACACAATGGTGGATAGTTTTCCGGTAGCGCAAGAAATAAAAGATGAAGTTTTAAGATTAATGCAAACTGTTGCTGATTCAATAAAAGAAAAAGGATTTTCATCATTATATACAATTTCAATAATTTTTAATAATTTAATTGTTGATTCTATCTTTGGATTAATTGGCGGATTAGTTGGCACTAAATATTATAATTCTAAAAACTCGGGAATAAAATTATGATAATTGTTTTCATTTTTTTATTACATATAATTTTTATTGGATATGTTTTTTTCAAAAAATTAAAGAAGGATTCACTTAGTTCTGCATTAATAAATTTGGCATTTATAATTATTTTCTTCAGTGTGGGTTGGTCGCTTTCCGGTATGCTTGTAAAACTTGTATTTGAGCCGGAAGGTTTAGGAAAATATTTTGATAGAGATACAATTGCATTAACAATTTTAACAATTGCAGAATTTTTCTTTTTTAAAATTTACTATAAAGATATAAATTCTACCTCAGCCTAAAAGGAAATATAATAACCGCAGTTTGTTCAATATTTTTTGCTCTCTCGGGAAGCGGTTCAAATCTCCATTGTCTTAAAGAATTGATTGCCGCTATTTCCAATTTAGAATCAGCTTTAATTAAAGGCATAATTCTTCCTACACTTCCATCCGAAAGAATTGTAAATTTTAATTTTAGATCAATTTCTTTTGAAACTCCTTCAGGATAAGGAGGAAGCGAATAGCTATAAATTTTTCTTTTACCTTTTCCGCCAAAATCTATTTCAAATCCAAAACTTGCATTTCCGTCGCCGGTTTCTTCAGTTCCGTTTCCGGCTTCTTCTTCTTTTGTTTCTATTGGTTCAACAACTTCAGGTTTGGTTTCCTTTTCACTTTGCTTTTTATCTGAGCCAAGGATAACATCGTTTGTTTCATCGGGATGAAGAACTTTTGGCAATTCAACTTCTTTAACAATTTTTTTCTTAACTTCTTTTTGAACTTCTGGTTCTTTTTTCTGAATTTCTTCCGTTGGAGTTTGAGCTAAAACTCCGGCAGAACTTAAATTCCCAATTGATCCAAATCCAATCGTAACAAATTCTTCTTCAACCGGTTCCGAATTAAATTTAATAAAATACAAAATCAACAATAAAATTAAGTGAACTGCAATTGATAATAAATATGGATTTCTTTTGTTTTTCAAAATGATTGTTTCTCTGTTTCGATTGTAAATTTTTCTATTCCAACTGCTTTTGCTGCATCTATAACTTGAATGACTAAATCTATATTAACTGTTTTATCTGCACGAATTACCAAATTGTTTTCTGTTATAGTTTGCATTAAGTCGCCCAATTTTAATGCAACCGAACTTATATCCGTTTTTTCGCTTCCAACATAAACTTCTTTTTCTTCCGTAATAGATACAATAAGTTTGGTCGGCATACTTTGTTCATTCATTTTTGAAGCTGGCAATTTTACTTTAACTCCGGTTTGAATTACAAATTGTGAAGAAAGTAAAAAGAAGATTAAAAGTAAAAAAACTATATCTGTTAAAGATGAAAAGTTAAATGAGCTTAACGGTTTTTCTTTTGTTTCAAATTTCATTTTAGTCCTATAGTTCTATTTCAATATCTTCTTGAATAACTTTATTTCCTCTGCTTGTTTCTTCAATAATATCAAGAACATCATTTGAAACTACTTCCATATCAAGAATTAATTTATTTATTCCGGTTGTTAAATAATTATAAAATGCCAATGCAATAATTCCTATTGCCAAACCAACGGCAGTTGTAATTAGTGCTTCCCAAATTCCGCCGGCTAAATCACTTGGATTAGCAGAACCTTGCAAATCTTGAATTCGCATAAAAGCTTGAATCATTCCGGTTACCGTTCCTAAAAATCCTAAAAGAGGTGCAATACCAGAAATTGTTGCAACGATTGATAATCCTTTTTCTAATTTAGCAACTTCTTGTCTTCCGGCATTTTCAATAGATTCTTTAACTCTTTCGTGACCTAAATGATATTTTTTTAATCCGCTTTTTATAATATTTGCCGCCGGTGATTTTTCTTCGATACAATAACTTATTGCACTGGAAATATCTTCCTTTATCAACATTCCTCTTATCTTAACTAAAAAAGCCGGAACGTTTAATTTTGATTTTTTAATTACAATATATCTTTCAACAATTATAGCCACCGCAATAATTGAACTAATAAACAGCGGAATCATTAACCATCCGCCTTTTGAAAGCATTGATAATATTGACATTTTTATTCCTATGATTCTTTATAATTTTGACTGATTTACTTTTGCTTCATCTATTGTAGAATAAGGACCAATTCTCACTCTGTGCCAAGTCCCATTAAATTTTGGAATGTAAACTTTTGCAACATATGCATCAAATCCTTTATTTTTTAATTTGTTTACTTCTCTTTCGGCAACATTTTTTTGTTTCCATGAAGAAACTTGAACTGAATATTTAGAGCCGGCAAAGTAGATATTATCGGAAACTTCTTTTTCATTGGGATCTGCATCTACAAATTGTGTTTGTGTGGAATTCTTGTTTACTTTTTCTTTATTTACAGATTTAGTTTCTGCTTCTGTAATTTTTTTCTCAATTTTTTGTTCAACTTTTTCCACTGGTTTATTAATGATTTCATCCTTTTTAGCAACTTCTTTAAGAACAGAATCTTGTTTAATTTCTTCCGTATTCATTTTAATAGAATCAACTGGAATTTCCGGGAGTGGTTGTGATTGAGAAATTTTTTCATCAGCATCCAGTTTTGTACTAATTTCTTTCAATTTCTGATTTTGCTCAGATAACGCAACTTCTACTTCATGCTCATCATAAAGCCAAGTTGGATTTGCAAAAAACAAAAAATAAATACCAACTACGGCAATTAACATAAAAAGCGCAATTAAAGAATTAACCAAAGTTTTATTTCTTCTTTTTGGAATTTTTGATCTCATATCTATTTCATTTTTTTCTTCGACATTTATTTTAGTTAAACTTAAATCTTCTTCTTCAAAATTATTTTCAATATTTTCTTCCGATTGAACATCATCTGTAAATTCTTCAATATCATTTACAACTGAATTTTCTAAATTAATGTTTTCATTTTCTATAGGAATTTCCGGTTCACTAATTTCAACTTTAAATTTAGTTTGCGGATTATCTTCAATTATATTTTCTTCAATTGATGGAATTTCTTCCTCTATATTTTCAGTTATATTTTCAAATTCCTCTAAATTAATTTTTGCTGAATTATCTTCAAAAGATTCCTCAATTATTTCTGGTTCAAGATCAGATTTTACATTTAACTCTTTATCTATATCTGAAGTAAGATTATTTAATTCCTCACTGCTCAAATTTCCTTCATTCATAATTTCGTTAAATATCTCATCTTCATTTAGTTCTTCAAAATCATTTTCAAAAAGCTGCTTACTTTTTGAATCTAAATCATCATCAAAATATGAATCTAGTTCATCTTTAATATCTTCATCATCCAAAATACTTTTACTTTCTTTTCCTTCTAAATAATCTTCCCAAATATCATAATTTTGAATTCTTTCAGAAGTTCTAATTAATTCATCAATTTTATTTTCAATTTGGATTGCGCGTTCATCAATTTGTTCATCCGATTGGCTTTCATCCAACTTAATCATTGGTTTGCCGATTCCTAATTGAAAAATTCCTTCGTCAAATTCTACGGCATCGCCAAATTTTTGTTGAATATCTAAAGTAAGAAATAGAGAATCTTCTGAGGAAAGTCCGGCAACCGGCGAAAAAAGAAGTGTTTTTTTTCTAATTTTTGATTTATTTGTTTCTTCACTTAATTGTTCTTTAATTTGAAAAACACCTAAGTTTTTTACTTTAAGAGCTTCGCCAACTAAAAGTTGTTCAACAATTTTTTCTTTAAATTTGTTAAATGCAAAACTGGTTTCGCTTTCATTTATTTTTAATATTTCCGCAAACTTAAGTTCTAATTTTTCTTTATCCATTTTATCCTCTTAGGAATGGTTATTAAAAAGCTACCATCTAAATTCAAAACCTGCAATTAAATCAAAAGGTTTTGCTTTATAATTCCTAAAATAATAATATTTATCATTAAGTAAATTTTGCAACGATAATGTTAAATCAAAATTCTCAAATAATTCGTAGTTAAAATTTGCGTTTAAATTTGCAGCAACGGGAATTTCATTTGTGTTTTCAATATCCGTATATGTTTTCCCGTAATAATTAAGTGTTAAGTTAACTCCAAAATTTGTCCAATTATATGAATAACTTAAATCTAAAATTACAGAAGAATTATACGGCAAATCTTTTGCGTTTGAAGCAGAAATATTTTGAAGAATAAAATTTCCGTAAAACTCGCCTAATGGTCCTTTTCGAAATAAAAAGTTTAAATATGCAAATGCTTTTTCAGTATCATTTTTGTGAATTGTAAAAATTCCATTTAGTGAGTCATCTTCAAAATAAAAATTGTTATCCGAATTTACATAACCAAATCCGCCGCTTATTTCAAAATATTTTTCATATTCATATTTTGCGGCAACTTTAAGATTAAATTTATTTTCGAGAAAAAGATTTACAAAATTGTTTAATTCATAATATCTATTTCCATTTCTAAAATCACTTAGAGTTAAAAATTCTGTAGATGGTGCAAGTTCACCAAAGACAGAAAAATTTTTGTTGAATTTTATACTTGCGTAGGCATTGGGTGCAAAGAAAGTATTTCCTTCACTTTCTGCAAAATAAATTCCGCCTTTAACATATAAGAATGAAAAAGGATTGAAAGCCAAGCTTGCACTTGTGTTAAAGAAAGAGTTATTTCCTTCAGAAAATTCATTAGAATTAATTGACTGATTTTTAAATCCGCCATTAATTAAGAAATCGAAATTTGCTAATTTTAATTTTACATAAGCATTTGTGGAGAAAACATTTTCGCTAATCGCATCATCTTTTTGTTTATAATATTCATTATTAAATGTTAAACCAAATTTTCTATAAGAATCAGTTGCAAAATTAAATGATAAAGAAACAAGTCCATCGTTTGTTATTCTTTCCAAATTTCCATTATCGGAACCATAAAAATTATATGATTCATATAAATATTTTCCGTGCAAATCGATTTCAAGTCCCGGTAAAAAATCTGATTCATGGTCAACAAAATATTTGCTTCCCAAACCAATTCCCGCAAAACTCAATCCCGCATTTTTTACATATTCCAATTCATTCAATCCAAAAAGATGAGCATTATATGATAAATTACCTGACCAATCATTAAAGTAAAATTCACCGGAAGGCCAAGTATGCAAGCCTGCATTAAGTCTGAGCAATGCATTTGTTAATTGCAAATATTTTGGAATGCTAACAATTTGATTTTCAAAATTTGGTAATGCAATACTTGTTTGATCATCACTAATGTTTAACGGCGTGAAAAAATCTTTTGATAATAACGGAATTAAATTTGGCTGAGATTTTTGAATTTTGGGAACTGTAATATTTTCATTTCCGGTTATTACAAAATCCGGCAATTCAATACCTTGCGTATTATCTTCTTGAGCAATTAGTAAAGAAAAACTTAAAATCAAAAGTAATATTATTTTTTTCATAATTGATTTAACTTCTCATTAGCTTCTTGAGCAAATTGATTTTTTCTATGTCGCTTTAAAACTGCTTTATACATTTCTGCTGCATTTGTTTTATCATTATTAATTACATAACAATCACCGAGCAATAACAAGGATTTTGTGTACCACTCGTCATACATTGTGTAAACTGAACGAAGTTTAATGAGTTCTGTGATTGCTTCCGGAATTTTCTTCTGCTGAAAATAATTTAATCCCACATAATACATTGCTTGAGCGGCAATATCATCTTTTCTTCCATCAACAACATCCTTGAATAAACTCAGAGAATATTCATAATTATTTCTTGAAAGCTCTAAAATTCCTAATTCAATTTCTGCCTTGTGATAGAACAAAGATCCGTCTTTGCTATCTACAATTTCCTGCAAAACTTGAAATGCCGAAGGAATTTGCTGATTAGCAATGTAGCTTTGTGCTTTAGCTAATTTAATTTCGGAAATTCTTTTCGAATCACTTATTTTATTTAAAACTTCATCATACAAACTAATTTCATTTCCCAAATTATTTTGAGTTCTATAAATATTCCCAAGTTCTAAAACTGAATTAAATCCTTCTTCAGAATTCAATGAATTATTTTTTACATATTCAAAATATGGAATCGCTTTTTCCGGATCGTTTAACAATCCTGCACTTTTTCCCATCCAGTAATAAGCTTGTGAGACAGATGCACTTTGGGGATAATTATTAACGACTTTTTCATACTCAATAATTGCTAAATCATATTGACTTGAGCTATAAAAAATTTCACCAATTTTCATTTGGATTTTATCAACATAATCAAATCCTTGATGTTCATTAATAAAATTTCTTAAATAGTTTACAGCATCATCTTGTTTATCCTGAACAACATAACAATATTGAATTCCATTTACAGCATCATAAACAAAAGGTGTATTTGGATATTGTGAAATTACTCTATTATAATTAGACACTGCTTGATCATATTCGCCTTTGTTAAAGTAAGCATCGCCAATTGAGTAAAGTGCTATCGGAAGTAAAGTTGATTGCGGATATTTTTCAAACAAAATATTATAATGTTTTATTGCTTCATCAAATTCATTTTGCTGAAAATTAATCCAGCCGATTAAGTATTGCGAATCATCAGCGTAATTTGAAGAAGGAAATTTTAATTGAATTTGATCTAATACTTTTATTGCATTTTGAGAATCACCTGATTTAAATAAACTTTGACCATAATTAAAAAATGCTCTTTCATCATTACTAAATTCAGCTGAGTTAATTAATGCTCTTTGATAATATGTGCTTGCCTTATTAAAATCTTTTTGCGCATAATAACAATCGCCTAATCTTAATTGGCATTCGTTAAATCTTTTATCACTAGAAGCATTTTTAATAAATTCGTTGAAGTAATATGCAGATTTGGAAAAATCTGTTAAATTAAAATACGAATATGCTTTTCCGTAAATAACATCATTTGTAAATTGATCATCCTCAACATTTGTTTTATTGTAATCAGAAATTGATTTTGAAAAATTATCAAGTGTAAAATTTGTTTCGGCTCTATAGAAATACAATTTACTTTTTTCAATTTCAGTATCATTCTCATTTATCGAATTAAAATTCTTAATTGCTTCATTGCTATTTTTAAGATAGAAATTAGAAACTCCCAAACCCAAATGGCATCTATCTTTTAGCTGAACCGGAATTTGTGAAATATTCAATCCATATTGAAAATATTCTTTCGCTTTTGCGTAATCTTTTCTTCTCAAACTAATTTCACCTAAAAGCGTGTAAGATTTTGATCTGGTAAACGGATCGGAATTTTTTAATGATTGAAGTAAAGATTCTTCCGATTCATCAAAACTTTTTTCGCTGAATTTACTTATTCCAATATTTAACTTAACTCTTTGCGCTAAAGGATTATTAGGATATTTTTCCGCAAATTTTTTATGGATTTCAATAGCTTCATTATAATTACCAGCATACCTTTTTGCTTCGCCGCTCCAATAAAAAGATTTTATTGCGATTGAATCGTCTTTACTGTTTGATAACGAATTAAAAAGTTTATATGCACTTTCATAATCGCTCTGCTGAAAATTAATCCATGCTAAACCATATCTTATTTTGTTTAACATATCATCAGAAGGCGTATTATTTAGAATTCTTTTGTATGCATCAGAAGCATTATTATATTCTTTCAATCTGTAAAATGAATTTGCCAAAATATAATCCGAGCTATTTTTATCATCAATATCTAACTCATCAATCAACGGATCTGATAATTCCAAAATTGCATTATCATATTCTTTAAGTTCAAAATAGCAAACTCCTATTCTATATTGAGATTGTGCTGCTAATTCGCTTTTTCGGTGGAATCCCAAAAGTTTATCATAATATTCAACAGCTTTGCGGTATTCACCTTTTTTTTCATAAACATTTGCCAAGGAAAAAATACTATGATCAACAAAGTTATTGTTATATTTAGAATTTACTGCCGAACTAAAAAATTGTTCGGCTTTATTTAAATCATTTTCCTCAATAAATGTTTCACCTATTAAATGATATGCGGATCCGGAATAATCTGATGCTGGATATTTATTAACAAGAATTACCAAATATTCTCTGCTTTTCTCAAATATTTTTTTATCGAAATAAAGATTACCTAATCTGAAAAGTGCTAATTCTCTTAGATTCGATGTAGGATAATTTTCAACAAATTCTTCATATTGCGAAATTGCGCCGTCAAATTGTTCTAATCCTAATAGACTTTCTCCAAGATAAAGTTTTGCACTGGAAAGTAAATTTTCATCAACTTCTGATTGTGAAATAAATTGGTTAAAATTTGAAATAGCTCGCGAAAAATCACCGTTATGAAATTGTTTCATTCCTTCTGAATAAAAAGAAATATCTTTTTGGGCAATTTGGTAATTTGAAAAAATTAATAGTAGGATAAGAATAATGATTGAATTTTTCATAGTTTTTAGAAATCTTAAAATTCTACAATAACTAATTAAACCAAAAATTAAAGAGAAAAGTTTCAGAACTTTTTAATAAATAGATTTCTAAAATATAAGTAATTAGTAGAATAAGTTAAAGATAAATATTATAATATCTTCTTAACTTATTAAATTATTTTATGTTATAAAAAAAACCCAAATAGAAATTTTCTACTTGGGTTTAATAAATAACAATTTGAGATTAGTTCAAATATTTTAATTCGTGATTACAACGGTCTTTGTATTGTTTATCGGCACTTGCAATTTTAAAATTTTCTTTCGCTTTTTCAACTTCATTTAAACCTTTAAAAGCTAAAGCTTTGTAAAAGTATGCGGCACCTTTTGGAACTTCTGATTTTGCTCCTCTATGATTTATTGCATTATCTGCAGCTTTAAGAGCATCATCATATTTTGCAGTTTCGATATATAAGTCAGCTAATTTTAAATAGGCAGCATCATAATTATAATTTGCAACGGCATTTTTCAAATGTTCCGAAGCTTTTTCATAATTTTTATCTTTTAATGCATCCTCGCCTAATTTTGTATAAGCTAAGCCAATGTATTTTGCTGCCTGTTCTTGGTATTTTTTTTCTTTATTCATTTCTTTAAACTTTGAGAAATTTTCTATTGCAAGGTCATATTTTCCCCAAGAATAGTAATTTGTACCCATTGCATTATATGCAGTTGTAAATTTAGAATTTACTCCTAAACATTTTTTTAATGCATCTTCGGCTTTTTCAAAATTTCTTTGTTTTTTGTAAACTGTACTAATTTGATAATAAATTCTATAATCTTTATCAATATCCAAAGCTTTATTATAATTTTCTAAAGCTCCAGCAAAATTACCGGATTTCATTTGTTTGTTGCCTTCATTATAGAGTTTTGCAGCTTCAACATTCATTTCTGCTTCTTGAGCAAAAACTGCTGCAAAAGAGAACAGTAGAGTAATTAGGATTTTAAAAAATTTCTTCATTAATCTCACCTTTCCTTTTTTTAGTTAAACATGTGTGTGCGGAAGACGGGACTTGAACCCGTATGCCCTTACGGGCACTACCCCCTCAAGATAGCGTGTATACCAATTTCACCACTTCCGCAAAATAGGTTTCAAAGATAAAGTTATAATAATAAAAATGCAATATCTTAAATTAACACTATTTTACGAAGTGCGTACGGGTAAACAATCAGTTTTTTTAGTTTGTTCCAATTGAATTGAATAAAATTTTTTCGCTAATTTTCTCTTTCTTTAGAAATTCTTTTTCTGCCTTTATCTAAAAGAATATCTCTTACATCTTTTTTAAACTTTCTATCAAAAAGAATAACTTTTGCTATTTGTTCATCTGTTAAAATATCATCGAGCGATTTTACAAAATTATTTTTCTCTTCAGTAATTTTAATTTCAAAAGTGATACATTTATCTATAAATTCCGAATAATTTTTTTCTTTCTTTTCATTATGTAATATTTTTTCCATTTTATCAAGTTCTGAGTCAAATTCTTTCATTATTTCAAAAACTTTATCTCTGTTTTTGTTTCTTCTTGTGATAAACTTTATTGCTGTATTTTCTTCAAGATTAAGGATTTCCAATAATTTTAATTGTTCAAGTTGTTCAAATTTTTTATGCGGCTGCTCAAACAGAGGTTTATCTATTTCTTGCGCAAAAATATTTCCCACAAAAAATAGTATTGTTAATAAAATAATTGTTGGTTTCATTGTTTTCCTATAGAATTTTTTTATTAATAAGTTCATTATAAACTAAGTTAAATTCATTTTCAGATAATTGATTTACTACACTTTCATTCAATTCAAAAATGTGATTATTTTCTTCAAGATAATTTATTATAATTTTTTCATAATCACTTTCATCATAAAGAACCGAATAAATATTTGATTCATAATTTACATTATTATTTAATTGAATTGATTCTTTCAAAAGTTCATTTGCAATTTCATTGTTTTCGGTAAAATCGGAAATAAAATTGCTAAAATTTATTTCTTTATTTGCGCTGTTTTGGTTATTGATTACCTTAAATATTAATAAGAATGAAATTAAAAAAATCGGAATAAGATACGCAGCATTAGGAATTTTACTAAAATTAAAGAATGAATTTTCTTGTTCAGAAATTCTTTCTCTTACTCTTGGTAAAAGTGTTATAAAATAACTTTCATCAAAATTTAAATCCGGATTTAGACTTTTGTATTTTGATAAAAATTTATTGAACTCTTTTCTTATATTTTCGTTTTCCGAAAGCTCCCTTTCAAATTTTTGCTTTTCTAAAACTGATAATTCATTTTCAACATATTTAGTAAATCGTAATATATTATTCATAATCTTCCAGTTTAGTTAAAATTTTATTTACTGCATGAAAATAATTTGCTTTTAATCCGCCGATACTTTTGCCAGTAATTTCTGAAATTTCCTCATAAGTTAATTCATCAAATTTTCTTAAAACAAAAACTTCTCTCTGTTTAACCGGCAATTTATCCAATGCCGAATTCAGTTTTTCTAAT